>JAUXNU010000169.1 GCA_030682655.1 Actinomycetota bacterium
GTCCAGTAGATGAAACGCTTGTGGTCGTTGTCATGGGGTCGGAACCCCTTGTCGTTCAGAGCTTCCTCGATCGCCTTCTTGTCCCTACACGCCATCGCGGTTCACCTGGAACCTCTCCAACAGCCGCTTCTTCAGCACGGCTGCTGCAGGCGACAAGATCTCGTCGGCCTCAAGGGCATAGGCCTCCCAAACGAACGCGATCTCATCCACGAGTTCCTCGTAAAGCTGATTCCGAGTGGGGGCGGCGGCTGAGAGACCGAGGCCCTCGTCCGACGCGAGGAGAACCTGCTTCGTCTCGGGTTCGAGAGCAGGCGTGAGAACAAGGGGCGGACTCGGCACAAGCAGTTGCCCCTCGAGAACCACAGCGTCGATCGTCAACGGAGACAGGTCGACAGTCTCGACCACGGAGACGTCGGTGAGCTTGATAGGGTAATCGTTCTCGTCGAGCGTGAAGACGCCGGTGACCTGCACGGGCTCGTAGTGGTTCTCAACGAGATCGTCGATGACGTCGGGTCGCGCGTAGCAGTCTATGAGGCGATTCGTGACCGGGTGACGGATGACGACCTTGTTCTCCTCGAAGTCCACGCGCACCAAGTCCCCAGTGACTGTCATGGTCGCGGTCTCCTCAGGAACGCGCAGCCATGACTCAGCGGTCCTGCCGGATCTCGCATCCAGTGTCACGCTCGCGCCGGACCTTTCCATGTCGAGCTTCCAGGTGTCGCCAGGTCGGGGCAGGAAACGCGCGAGTTCGCGCAGCATGCGATTACGGAGGAACGAATCGGGCATCCGCTCGCGCAGCGCCTCCCGATCCCCATCGGAAACAGCACGCGCGACCTCCAATGCTCTTCCCAGGAGGTCGGTCGGAGACGTCAGGTCTGGCTGCTGTCGGATGTCCCATAGCTCGATCGGCATGGCGTAGCTGCCGGACTCGGGGGCTCTGCACACCAGCTCGTAGTGTTGCCGCAGCTCCTGACCAGGCTTGAAGCGCTCATTCACGCTATGTTCCAGCGCCTGCGCACCCAGCAGCCACACCGCCGTTTGCAGCCCGCGCAGCGTCTGCGCAAGCACTTCCGAGGAAATCGACGAGTCCTCGCCGGACAGAAAGCGAAGTGTTGCCTCGTCCAACTGCCGACCATGCATATGCGCACCCCCTGACCGCACATTCTGTTCGATGTGCCGTGTCAGGACAACCGAATGGCTTGCCGACGCCTCGGCGCATCTTGGTCGTCTGCCCGCTCAGCTGCGCGATCGCGTCTCGTCCGCTGGCAAGAGAAGTGTGGAGCCCGGTCCATGCGTCGTCTTGGTTCTTGAAGCGGAATGGTGTCCGGCTTCGAGCGTGACGGTGTCCGGATTGGACCCGAATGGTGTCCGGCTTCGACCGGAATACGGACTCACCAATCGGGGTCTCCGCTACAGGGACTCGATGACTTCGACGCCCATCCGGCGCGCCTCCACAGCAAGCAGTGAGGTGTTCCTCACGGTGGAATCCGCGGCGAGCGCGAATACCGCATCGACGGAGTTCAGGAGCCGCGGCGTCTCCCAGGGCGGCACGAAAGGCTCGAGAGGCAGTGCGAACCCCAAGCGCCCGCGCATCCACTGCTCGAAGTCCGACTCCCCGATCCCTTGACCCACGAGCCGCAGTGAAACCTCCGAGTGGTCCTGTCCGGCGTACCAGTCGACTATCTGGTCGAGCCCCTTGCGACGCCAGTGGTGGTTGATCTTCCCGACGTACGCGTAGACTCGGGGGCGACCAGCGACACGCCGTTCGCCGGCCCCGAACGCCGTCTCGTCGATCTCGTAGATCGGCCGACACTCCGTCTTCGCGCCGGTCGCGCTGATGATGGGCTCGTGATCCTCGTCTGTGATCACCAGCTGCGCATCACGGAGCACGTCGCGCAGGATCGTACTGTAGCCCGGATGATCCAGGAACTTGGCGATGTCACTGCCTCCGTGCCGAACGAGGTGCGGCACGCCTGTGAGCTTCGAGGCCAGGTGCGCCGCGATGCCGTACGGCACGAGGTACCCGGACTCGAGCTGGTCCCATTCGCCCGATCGCAGCACGCTGAGCAGCTCGTTCAGCAGCCGCTCCAAGTAGTCCGGACTCTCTGGGATATGCCACGGCACCGGCCCAGGAACATCGTGGAGACGCAGTCCCCTTTCGCGAACGAGCCAGTCCAAGTGCTCCTCGCAACCGGCGATACGATACGCCGCCTCGATGCTTCCGGAGTTCGTCACCACCGCCACGTCGTGTCCAGCGTCCAGCAACCGCCGCACATGCCAGTAGGTACGCGCAGCGATCCCGCCTTCGATTGGCGGGAACTTGCTAACGATACATACGCGCACGATCGCCACTTCCGTAGAACTCCCCGACATCGAAACCCGTCGGGAGTGCGCCGCGGTTCTCCACGAACACGTAGTGGAAGAGGTCGAACATCACGGCGTCGAGCGGGGACTTCACCCAACGACGGAATGGATGCGATGCAAGATCGGCTTCGGACACGAATCCACGTGCGAGTGTCTCGATCTGTGGCGCTATCCGTGCCACGGCCGCCGGCATTCCGGACTTCTTCCGATTCAGAAGGTCCGACACGCCGTAGTGGTCGAACAGCGGCCTCGCTGCCTCCTTGAGAACACGCTTCGTCTCGCCCCCAAGCACCTTGGCCTCGATGGGAAGAGAAAGCGCCAGCTCGACGAGATCGTCGTGGAGGTATGCCGGGCGGACTTCAAAGCCGAAGGCGGAGCAGGACCTGTCGACACTCCAAAGGTGATAGTTGGAGAGGCCACCACGGATCAGGAAGTCGAATAGGTTGCGTCGGTAGACGGACTCATCTTCCGGCCGCGGAAACAGCCTGCTCACCTGCTCGGCGACAGCATCGGGCGACCCGATGGCATCAAGCCGCCCGCGAATCCGATCGGAGAAGCCGAGCGGGTGGGTGTGGGCCCAGTAGTACCCGCCGAACAGCTCATCCGCGCCCTCGCCGGAGAATGCCACACGCACGTGCTCGGAGATCCTGCGCGACAACATCTGGAACGCCATGCCCCCATGGATGTCGAACACTCCGCCGGCGACAACGTTCTCGTAGTGGTGCACAAAGACGGGGAGCTCGCGGAGGTAGTCGTCCACCGTCACGCGGAATTCGTGATGGTCGGCACCCACCGCTGCGGCGACCTCACGTGCGGCCAGGAGATCTGGCGTGTCGCCGCCGTCCGCGAGAGTGAACGTCAGGGGTGGACCGTCCTGCAACTGGGCTGCAAGCATCACCAGCAGCGACGAGTCGACACCGCCCGAAAGATAGAACCCCTTGTCCAGGGGATCATGATGCAGCATCTGCCCGAGCCCGCTTCGCAGGCACTTGAGCACAGCTGCTGCGGAGTCCGCACAGGATTCTGCGCCGCCATGTCGCGCTGGCTCTGGCTCCCAGTACTTGTGAACTAGGACTCGCCCGCCAGAGACTTCAACGACGCATCCCGGCGGAACCTGCTTGATACTGGCGAATGGAGTTCGACCAGGCGAGCTGATGTAGCCGAATACGCAGGTCTCATCCATCGCCTGCTCGTCGAGGGCCGTTGACACCCGGCTGTCGGCCAAGATCGCCTTCATCTCCGAGCCGAAGACGACTTCATCACCCACGATGGAATAGAACAGCGGCTTGATCCCGAGTCGGTCGCGCGCCATCAACGTGCGGTTCTGGTTCAGGACAACAATGGAAAATATCCCGCGGAGTAGGCCCAATCCCTGCCACCCTTCACGCTGAACCAGGTGGTGAATCAGGTGTGACTCGGGATCCAATGAATCGAGAGCGCCGAGGTTCATCTCTCGAGCGAGTGTCAGGTAGTTGTACAACTCGCCGTTCAGCAGGACCAGCGTCCCGTCCTGCAACCGCGGCATCGGACAGGTCGGGGACCCCACAATTCCCAGTCGGCATCCACCAACCGATGATCCGAGTAGGGACAGGAGATCAAACGAATCCGGGCCCCGGTGTTGAATACTCGACAACATGCGGTCAGCCAAGCTTGGGTCGACACGTCCCGAAATGCCACAGATGCCACACATCAGGCGGTCTCCAGCAGCTTGGCGGCTTCTGACAGACCCCAATAGGCGTAGGCCGTGCCCTCGTCGATGAAGTGGTACGCCCAGTAGCCCGAATCAAGCTGGCACGCGGAAAGCCAGCGCACCGCGCGCTCAACCATCCTGCGGTCGAGAATTTCGGGAAGGGAACATAGGCCCGCCAGTACCACACCTGTGCTCCATGGATCGCTGCCGATTGGGTGATTCCTCCACGGACCGAATCCTCCATCATCGTTCTGCTGTTCCCTGAGGAAGCTGATAGTCAAGCCCGACACCTGGTCAAGAGATGCCGCGTGTGCGGCACCAGCAGCCAGCAACACGAAACCGCCCTTGTAGGTAAGGCGAACCTGGGAGGCTAGATCCTGTTCCCAAAGCCTCCGCAGCACCTCGACCCGCGGTGAAGTGACCACCGCATCACAAAGCAAGGCGAACATGAGCGCGGTGTGCGGGATTCTCGCCGTGTCTCGGGTCGACTTCCCCCAAGCGCCGCCGGGGGACTCATTCCGACTGAGCCACGCCAGCGCAGCGTTGTACTCACTGTCCAAACCGGCATGTCTCATCAAAGTCGCGCACCACATGGTCTCCTCGACGTCACTCCAGCCCCCATCCGGCCGCTGAGACTGCACAATGGCCTCAAGGGCACAGACATCGATCGACCCAGTGATGACCATGATCCTCGCGACTCGTGTGCAATCTAGAAGCCTCGTGGCCATGCCCGAGAGGCTGTTGACGAGGGCGTCGTAAGCCCTGACCCCTGCTTCGGAAGGCGCCATTAGATGTCCGCCACCAGATGGTGCAAGGGAAGCTCGTGCTTCTTGTAGCACTCATGTCGTTGATCGATCGACAGCACGTCCATGCATTCCGAGCACACGTAGAAAATGCCCTCAGACTCCCCGTGCACCTCAGGAGCGAAAGGAGTCGACCAGGCGGAGTACTGGCCACAGCAACTGCATCTCAGGGTCTTCTTGGCCAAATCGACGGTCAATCCAATGTCTCCCGGCAGAATCGTCAGGTTCGCGTATCGGGTCTCAAAGAACGAGGCGAGTTTCCGAGCCAGGTCCACACGCAGCCCACCGCTCAGTTCCTCACCGAACTCAGACAGTACCACCAGTTTGTGGCCGTCCCCGCGGTACGCACGCATGAGGTCGTCTATGAACCAGACAACACCAGGTAGATAGAGGTGCCACTTCCGCCCGAGGACTTCCCTGCTCGTCTTCGATTCCGAGAAGTAGTCCAGCACGGAGAACCTCGACGCACCCGCTCCGTCGGGGGTCAGTGATCCGAGGTGAAGACAACTCAGCGAGCTAGCGCTCTCCGAGTAGGCGCCCGACACGCCGTTCGTCCATTTCGTGTCAGACGGAACGTCAATCTGGAAGTCCTGCCGCTCGCCACCGAGACTGTCCGCGGCTTTAATCACGAGCCCAATAGCATCGTCGCGTCCCGGCTTGTGCAAGGCTGGTCGAGCTCTCACGGTCAACGTACCGCCCTCATGCCCGTTTGGCACGAAATCCTCCAAGTTCAAGCGCACGCACTCAGACAGTGCGGGATTGGGAGGTGAGGTGATGACCCACGTGTCATAGAACTGCTGAGCCGCGCTCTCAATTGCTGGCCTGAGCCGTGAGAAGGCGCCTTCCGAGAGCACAGCGTGTAGCTTGTGCCCTCTCTGCTGGCCAACGGTCGGCCCTGTGCTCCGCCCCTTGCTTGCTTCCAATGCGAGATTGACTAAGGCCTGAAAATCGTCGAGATGGTCAGGATGATCGTGTGTGACGACGATCATGTTGACATCGCAAATTCCGAAGCCCTCACCGAGGAAGTTGCGCACAAATCCGTAGCCTGGATCGATCACAACTCCATAGTCGATCAGTCCGTCCTCGGCCGTCCGATAGAGGAAGTACCCACCCCCGTCTGATGCCGCCATGGCTGGAGTGTACGAATTCCACCTTTGCAGCACGCACAGGTACCAGCTTGACTCCTCGGACTTCTTCCGCTGCGCATAGAGCCGATTCGCTATCTGCTTTTGATTGCGGGCGATGACACCGTCGTAGTAGTGCGACGCATGACCGTATTCGTCGAAGGTCACACTGGGGTTGCTGCGCATTGCCTCATCAGCGCGCACACAGTTGCGATCGTCGTCAACGAACAGGCAGCGGAAGCTTCTGCGGCGACATCCGCGGCCGCCAGCGACGACACAGGAGAACCTGCGACGCGGACCACCGAGAACTCGATGCATGAGTGAGACCTGCTGCCTTCCAGCCTCGCTGTCGCGGCGGCACCGGACGAACTCCTGTGCCAAGAGGCGGCGCAGCGTTTCGTGCCGTCGTTCCACAGCCCGCTGCTGGCCAGCAGTGCCAGCGCTCTCGGCATCCACAGGCAAGACCGATCCGTCTTGCGAGAACAAGACCCTGAGCTCCAACCATTCCTGAAGCTCGAACCCTTTTGGCGGATCCTTGACTTCGGGCTTGACGCGCAGGCATCCTCGCTCGTCTGGTTCGGAGAACTGATCGATCAGATGCGCAGCAAGTCCGCGGACTTCGCCGCGAAGGGCGTCAGACGTGAGACCGCCCAGGAATGCAGGTGAGACTCCCACACCTGTTCGCACCTCGATCTCACCAGCACTCAGCAGGGAGGCTTCTATCGGCTCCACAGCAGTCAAGAGAGCTTGCAGATTCGGGAGGAGTTTGCGGCGCGCTTCGAGCTTCTGCGGCCGGTATACGACGTCTCCGCATAGGTTCTTCGCCAACGCCCGCATGTCCCCTGCCGGCCCGACTTCACAGCTCCAATACGCGCCGCCGAGTGTCATTATCTCGATGGCCGACCGAACCGCGCCTTCGGCAATAACTTCCCGCATTGGCGCACCGGAAGCGACGGATTCAAGGGCCTCTGCCGCTGCTGCTATCGCCGCCGCAGTGCAGGACAACCCATCGATCCAGTGAAAGACCGCCTGGTCCTTCTCCGATTTGTCAGAACCACTTTCGCGATATCTCGCCTCCACGGCTACCCGAACGGACTCCAGCGCGGTGAATCCAGTTGCATCCCACGCAAGCAACCCGTCGGCAGGCTGCTGCTCAGCATTACACTCGGACTTCAAGGCTTCTGCTAACGCGTCTGCGGCAGTTTCACAGATCTTCTGATTGAGTTCCGTCGCCACTGCAAACGACTGCAGCAGAGTGTTCCGCTTTCCGTGGCGGTAGGATGGCGATGCCAGAAGCGCACCAGAAAGCGAGAGCATATCCTGTTCATCTGGATCAACCAGGACGCGCGTTGCAGCGAGTGAGCTGCGATCGAAGCGGTCGACCCTTGCTCGACATGCCATGACCTGCGCTCGCAGAATCCAGTAAGACGGAATCGTATGTGCAGCGCGGGCGTTCTTGAGCCAGCGGTCCAACCATTCTACGGCTTCGGTCGATCGCTGCAACTTGAACAGAGACTCAGCCGCCATGAAGGCTGCTGGGAGTCCGACTGCATACAAGAAAAGCATGTGCTCGTTCGGGAACCGCCACGAGGGCGCTGCTGCTCCCGTTCCGGGCTGAAAGTACCCGGCGTCTTGCGACGTCAGAACAAACTCCGCGAGTTCCGCGAAACGGGCATAGGCCGTCTCGTGCTCACGCGCGTGAAAATATCCCTGGGCCTTGTTGTATTGCGCGACGAGCTCGTGAGGTGACTCTTTCTTGCCAGCAAGCTTACGAATGTAGTCGAGACAGTCTGTCGCGTGTGCGATGGCATGGTATCCGTTGTAACAAGCTGCGATCTCGTTGAAGTAGAGAACTCGAAGGACCTGCCACTCATGCTCTACGACTACATCACCACCATGCGCCGGGTCGGCGGGCAGTGATCGGGTCAAAGCCAGTGCGAGAAGATCCAGTTCGACCCCGGCGTGCTCTATGTCCCGCTCCTGCAGGAAGCATCGTGCTCGCTTCGCGACGAGAAGCCTCCGCCATGAGTCGTCCAGACTGCCGGGCTCGCACTGCCCGCTAAGGAACGAATCAGAGCATCCAACGAGTGTCTCGAGCCAGCCATCTTCGCTACCAATGCGGTCGCCCGGAGTCCATGCACCTGCGTACTCTCGGTTCTCGCCGGGCAGCAGAGTCAGCCTGATGGGCAGAGGGCGCAACTTGCCGTCGGTGCCATACCATTCACTTGGAAATTCCGGGAAATCGGCCTCGATCCGCAGCTTGCCGCGCTGCTGCGGTTCGTCGTTGTTGTAGTCCTCCTCGTCGATACCGATGTCATACAGGAGGGCGAAGTACTCAAGTGCAGTGAACTGCGATGCTTCCACGTTGCCCCCCGACTCGGACGGTCATCGACATCCGTGGCAGGATGAGCACTGCCGGCAGGCCAGCTCTCTATTCACGTTCTCCACGCCTCGCAGTGGGAACCTCATCTTGTCCTGCTTCTTGATCGCCGGCTTCTCGTACGTCTTGGCTTTCTTGGCAGCCATCCCTCACGCCTCCCTTGTTACAAGTCCTTCGGTTGCGCACTTCTCGAGCAACTCTGCGACATCTGCCCTGACGGTGTCCTCGCCCGTAGAATACTCGTCGGCAAGCTTGAGCACGATCGTCTCAAGCTCAGCCCCTCCCTCGAGCGCTTCCAGCACCTCGAACGCGATTCCGTTCACCTCGTAGTGCTCGCCGCTCTCCAAGTCAAGCGCCCAGAACGTCTCGGACGGACCCCTCCGGAGACGGAGCCCCTGTCTCAGGCGGTACATTCAACCGGCCTCCAACAATGCGGATCGGCGCCAAAGCAGTCGCCCGAAGCAAAGTGCGCCATCGCTCGGCATCCACGACACACCGCGACGAGATCGCACTCCGCGCAGTCCGCCAGGTTCGCCGGGTCCCGAACCTTCCAGAGGAAATCCGAGTCGTACCAGATCTTGAAGAGCCCATCCCGGAGCACATGCCCGAGCGCAATCGGCAATCGTCGACAAGGGTAGACAGTCCCATCGTGCATGATGGTGAGCGCGTTGGTTCCCACGGAACACATCGCCCCGACGGTCGGATCATCGCTATCGACAAGTGCGAAGAGCGGGCGGTACATCAAGACCCTGACGCGACGTTCTGCCACGCCGATAGCGTGGACCGTCTCAAAGACCTCTCGCGCCTCTCCGGGCGTCAGCATGGCATCGTGAAGTTCTGCACCTGAGCCCTCAGGTATGAACCGCTCTACCGCAAAAGTGTCAACTTGATGGCCCGCAAGCACATTGAGCATCTGTGGGATCGAGCACATGTTCCGCCTTGTGACGGTCATCATGACGGCGACCTCCATGCCCTGGGACTTGAGGAGATCTATCGCCGCAAGCGTTCGCTCGAACGTGCCGTTGCCCCGGATTGAGTCGTTGAGCTCGGCGGATGGGCCTTCGAGCGAGACCTGGACACGTCGGAGCTTCGTCGCAGTGCGCAGGCGCGCAACGTCTTCATCCGAAATGAGCGCTCCGTTGGTCAGGATGTCGTAGTAGCCCACAACGTCGCTGGAGTCGAGCCGGGTCATGAGCGCGAACAGCTCCTCGCGCCTCATGAACGGTTCGCCGCCGGTGAGGGAGAAGGAGCCGATTCGGTTCCACGCGCGAAGCGCACGCTCCATTTCGGCGAAGACGGCTTGGAGGTCTACCAGTGCCAGCTCGTCCGAGGAGGAGTACGACTCGTGGTAGCAGTGGGCGCAGCGTTGATTGCACCGTTCAGTGATGTGCCACTGAAAGTAGAACTCGTCCCCCGCCGGAATCTCCACCGGTCACTCCCAGATGCAAAGTACGTGCGAAGTTGCCAACCACGCCGGGCGAATGCATCGACCTCTAGCAGCCGAAAGTCGATTCTACCCGCCCCGAGTGAGCAGTACTATAGAAACAGAATACACCACGTGCCAACTCGGGCGCGGAATCCCGACCGCAGTGGCTTGCGGTGCGCGGCGCCTACCTTGGTGCGGGCGAAATCCGCCGCACTCGCGCCGCCGAGAAGCTCGTATCAGCAGATGGAAGCGCAACGACTCGAACTGCTCCTGTCAGGGTGGTCTCCGTGCTGTCAGTGGGCTCTATCCCGGCGAGGACTGCCCGGTCATCGAAGATGGCGACGGCGACCTCGTTCGTCGTCTCGGTTCGAAGGTACGACGCCCCAGGAATCGCAATCCCTGCCCAGCCAAATGACAGTGCCACCAAGCACAGGACAGTCGCCAGCACCGTGGACATGGTGAGCAAAGGCTGGCGTCTTGAAAGCGCGGTCAGGGTGTCCAACCTCGGCTCGGCCGTTGCCAAGCGTCGCAGAATCCCGGATCGCCCAAACAAGGCCCGCAGCAGCGACTCCGACCAGCACAAGCGCCGTAGGCCACCCCATAAGTGACGCGAGAACGACAGCCGTCACCAGCAACAGCACCGCCAGAGCGAGCAGAACCGGGGAGAAGGCCACCCACAGGGACAATCGCCAAAGTCGATCGGCTGTTCCCGCACGCCAAGACTCGAGAAGGTCAGCCACAAACACGCCGAGTGTGCCACCAACGACCACGAACAGGCCGGCGAAGGCAGCATCGCTGAGCCGCACCGTGGCGAATGTGATGGGCAGCCCGAAGCGAAGCATCTGACCGACGCGATACGCCAGTGCGCACAAGTACGCCACTCCAGTGATACCGGCCACGATGGTGGCCTCGCCAAAGGCGAATCGCGGTTCATTCCGCCGCCTAGCCTAGAAATTTCACGAAGCGCCTGACTTTCCTGCCTGAAACAGGCGACGGTGACCCTTTGAGCTGGGATAATGGGAGTTACAAGACCTCCATGACCCCACGCGAAAGGAACACCGTCTTGGTGAACGCTAACACGC
>JAUXNU010000170.1 GCA_030682655.1 Actinomycetota bacterium
AAACGGCGCAACGATGTCTGAAGGACCGGTGACCATGACCCTGAGCGAAGGGTCATCGGAAAGCGCCGTTTCCACTCCGCGCAGTATCTCGGCGGGGGCAGAGTCGCCGCCGACTGCGTCGACGCACACTGTGACGGGACGACCGTCAGCCATGAACGCTCCTCAAAGGTACGCGAACTCAGCCGTTGAGTTCGTCCAGAAGCGCATCGGCGTCAACGGCTGCGGTGAACATCTCGCGTATTCTATCAGCCTTAGAGGGGTCGTGAAGACGTACTCGGCCGAGGAGTCGCTCCATGGCCTCGACGGCGGAGAGCGTATCCATGCCTACGAGGATCATCGGCACCCCGAGATCCTCCGCGCGAGATAGCACGAGCGAACTGGGCGGCAGGTTCCCCGTAAGAACGATGCAGCGCGTGTCGGTCTCAAGTGCCGCGAGCTGGACGTCGCTGCGGTCTCCTCCCGTGATGACCGCTTTGCGAGCCTTGCGCCTGAAGAACCTGAGCGCCTTCTCCTGCCCCATCGCGCCAACCATGAACGATTCGACCGCCTCGTCGAGGCGTTCGTCGGCACACAGGACCGCGCCGTCAAGGGCGTCCACGATTTCCTGAACCGTCACCGATGAGAGCATCGCGTCGTGCGGCATCACGCCGAAGACACGGACTCCGCGCGCTTCCAGGAAGGGCCATATTGCGTCGCGTACGAAGCCGAAGAACGACTCGTGTACCGCGTTGAACACCACGCCGAGCAGGCGATCGCCTAGACAGTCCGCGGCGTAGAGGATGCGGTCGGGCAAGGAGACGCCGTCCGGTTTGTCGACGAGGAGCACTCGCGCGTCGAGGATCTCGGCGAGCTCGCATATGGAGAGACCGACACAGCGAGCCTGAGAAAGGTCGCTGGTGCCCTCGACCACCATGATCTCAGCGCCGGCGGATGCGACGGCGTACGCGGCCCTGACCGTGTCAGAGCGATCTGACTCCGCTCCCCTCACGAGTTCCTCGATTAGACCGCGAGTGCGCACTACCGGGCAGACCGTCTCTAGCGGGACCTGCGTGCACGCGTGGGTGGAGATGTAGGCTGCGTCCTGGTCGGTGAGAACGCCGTCGACCGTGACGGGCATCGTGCCGAACGGCTTGAAGTAGCCGCACGCCAACCCCCGTTGTGAGAAGTCGTTCAGAAGCGCTAGCGAGATTCCGCTCTTGCCCGCGTAGGGCTCCGTCGAAGCGACAATGATCGTTTTCACGCTGTGCCTCCGATGCCGATGCGTACATCCGCGGCCATCGCCCCCTGGCCGACATCTCCGACGATAACCGGATTCAGGTCAAGTTCAAGAATCTCGGGCGTCTCGCTTGCGAGGACAGACACCCGGACAAGGATGTCAGCGAGCGCTTCGAGGTCCGCCGGTCGCTGGCCGCGAGCCCCGCGCAAAAGGCCGAACGAGCGGACCTCCGACAGCATCTCATGAGCTTCGCGGTGTGTGACAGGACAAAGACGGAAGGTGACATCCTGGAGCACTTCGACATAGATGCCACCCAGCCCGAACATCAAAAGTGGGCCGAAGGTCGGATCGCGGTCCACACCGATGATCACTTCGCGTCCGGGCGGGACCATCTTCTGGATGTGGACGCCCCACACCGCCGCCCCGGGCATCCGCTGGCGCACCCCGTCGAGCATCTCGTCGTAGGCACGGGCGAGGGAGGTCTCGTCGGCGATGTTAATCCGAATGCCGCCTACGTCGGACTTGTGAAGGATGTCAGGGCTCACCA
>JAUXNU010000171.1 GCA_030682655.1 Actinomycetota bacterium
ATGCCCTCGCCTCTCCTTGTCCCGTCGGCCCCGGCCTCCGCAAGGTCATCTGGCTGGCGAGAGAACCACTGCCATGCCGGCACGAAGGCGATGGTGCCCGACTCCACCTCGACGATGTCCGCCTCGCTCACGGTGATGACTGTCGACTCCCGGATACCCAACTCCTGCATCCCGGCGGCCAGGGCACGCACCTCGCGCTCGCGCGTGGACAGATCGGCCACAGATGCGCTCACCTGGATCAAACCCGATGCATGACGCGTGAACGGGTCGCCCACGACAAAGTCGATCTCGTGGCCTTGCGCAGTCACGTAAAACGAGATCTCGCCGCTGAGCATACGACCGGCGCGGCGACGGAGCTCGAGGAAGACCGCTGTCTCCAGTCGGGCACCCAGATTGGTGGCAGTGACGTGCGACAGCGCGGAGGCGAGCCCCGGATCAACCGCGTAGGCTTTGCGCGGATTGCTCGCAATCACCCGCTCGGACTGACTGAATATCGGGACGGTATAGACCAGATACGCGTCCTCGAAGTACGCGAGCAGAGCGTGCATCGTGTCCTTAGAAACCTGGAAGCCACGCGACTTCAGGTCCTTGTGAGCCTTGTTAACCGAGAAACGCTGACCCGATGACTGCAGGAGCAGGCGGGAGAACGCACGCGTGGCCACGGCGTTCTCGACGCGATGCCGCTCGATGACGTCGCGCAGGAGCACAAGCTCCACGTAGTCCTGGAGCGTCTGAATCCGCAGCGCCCGTGACATGTCCAGCACCTCGGGGAAGCCGCCCACCTCCAGGTACCAGTCCAGGTGCTCCAACAGCAGCGACCTGACCCGTGGACTCGGAGCGCCCCCGGCGAACACGTCGAGTCCGCGATGACGTGCGGTCTCGGCGAAGCTCATCGGAAACACCTCGACGGCCAGACCGCGTCCTCGGAACTCGGTGGCCACGTCAGTGTGCAGCAGACTCGCCGACGAGCCAGTGAGGTACATGCGTGCCGGCAAGGTGTCGACGACCCTGCGTGCAAACCGTGCGAAGCCCGGAACGGTCTGAACCTCGTCAAGGAACACATAGCAGCCCCGCTCGCGGGCCTCGGGGTTGCGACGGAAGAACGCCTCGAGCACGTTATCAAGCACGGTCTCCTGCAGCGGATACAGACGGTCGTCCTCGAAATTCACGTACAGG
>JAUXNU010000172.1 GCA_030682655.1 Actinomycetota bacterium
GGAAGGCCGCCCGGCCCGTAGACGTATGTGTAGACCTTGCCGTCCGAGTCCTTCTCGGACACGAGCTGCTCGCCGATCCAGAACGAGTCGGTCGTCTTGGTCGACCCCGGCCGCGCGACGACCTTGCGCTCCCTCATCCCCGTCGCGCCGTAGGAGTACGTCGCGGTGACGTCGGCGCTCCCGACGACAGCGAGCTGCCCCAGCGCGTTCCGATGAAACGGGCGCGCGCGAATCGGAATCGATGGCCTCACACAGTCGTGCCCGCGCGGTATCGGCGCAACCGGGTCTGTCGCACGAGGATGACAAGTCCGGAGAAGAGCACGAACATGCCGTTTGTTGCGATGTAGTAGCGAGCATCTGGGGCGTCCCCCGTGAGACCACGGATCCAGAAGTAGGTCAGACCGAACATGTGGACGCCCCCGATGGCCCAACTCACGTAGCGCCACGACTTGCCCAACAGCGCCGCCGACGGAATCAACGCAGCCGAAAGTAGGAAGGCGAGCATCATTGCCGTCTCGGCGGCGACATAGACTCCTAGGCCGAATTCCGTCACTACTCCACCCCCGTCACGCGCCGTATTGCTGGTTGATAGTATGTCCTGTCGACGGCGTACAACCCTGCACCTATGCCGAAGAGTAACGCACCCACGGCGTACGCGCCCCCGACCGAGATGGTCGCAGCCGGCGCAAGTGTCAGTCCACTCCCGGCCGAGATAGTGACTGCTGGCCCCGTCGCCGAATACGCTGCCACCATCAAGGCCGTGCCGCAGCCACTGTAGACAAGCGCCCACGTGCCTGGTCCGACGATACTCAGCACGGCATACATTCCGCGGTCTGGTTCGGGCTGTGTGGAGACAGCAGACGCCGAGTTGCCAGCGACGGTATCCGGAGATCGGAAGCGGACGCGCGCGAGTCGCGCCTCGGCGGCTTGCCTCTCCCTCTGTCCGGAACTCGACGGCGCATGGCTGCTTCTCGTGCCTCCGCGACCCGTACGTCCTGAGCTCCGCGCGAACCCCTTTCCGCCGGGCGCCGCATCGTGCTGGGGAATGTCCGGTTCATGATCGTTGTCAGGCTCAGCGTAGTAGTTCCCAAGCAGGATGTCCCGCCCGTCGGGGTCGAGGAACATGATCGGGCTGTCGCCGACATAGACGTACGCGTTGAGCGAGACCGGACTGCCGGCTTTCGGCGGTGCAGGGTCCACCGAGATGAAGCGCGCCACGGCGGGGTCGTAGTAGCGGGCGGGCAGGTAGTACAGGCCGGTCTCGGTGTCGTGGTAGTAGCCCCGGTAGCGCAGCGGCTGACGGGCGGCAAGGCCGCTCGAGTTCCAGTCGATCGCCTCGATGACGCGGCCCCACGGGTCGTAGCGGTAGCCCGCGACCGCGTTGCCGGAAGCGTCCGCGAGTCCGACGACCGATCCGAGGGCGTCGGTGACATACGCGTAGCTCGTCGACGTGGCCCCGCTCGTGACGGCGAGCTCGAGCGGGGTGCCGCCCGGCCCGTAGACGTAGGTGTAGACACGCCCGTCGGAGTCCTTCTCGCTCACGAGCTGGCTCCCGACCCAGAACGAGTCGGTCGTCTTGGCCGACCCCGGCCGCGCGACGGCCTTGCGCTCCCTCATGCCCGTCGCGCCGTAGGAGTACGTCGCGGTCACGTCGGCGCTCCCGACGACGGAAAGCTGGCCAAGGACAGTGCACCCTATTCCGGGGGAGTCGGAGCACTCTCAGGTCACCCCGAAGCCAAGCGCCAACGCGATTGCGACAAGTCCTGAGATAACTGTGCCCAGTTGGCGCCCTTTCACATGCGCCCGGAACCGGCGAGGAGTCAGGCACGCAAGTGCCCTACTCTCCTCGGGATCTCAGCCCCTTCGCCGCAGCCCACTGCTCAATTTCTCGTCGATCGAGTCCTCTTGGAAGCTGTCTATCGTTTGAGTAGGCGATCCACAACGCATGTCGGAATGCAACGAACAGAACGAGGATCCCGAGTAGACCGACAACCGGACCGATGAAGACCATGGTTCCGAGTGTCAGGGCGAGGGCTGAGTTGGGACTGGCTGCCCTGAACAGAATCCCAGCAGTGGCCGACAACCCAGTCGCCATGGCCAGCGCACACATGATCATGACCTTCGTGCTGTACACGTTCCAGCCACTCAGTCTGAGAACCACATACGTGGAAGCACCGGTGACCAGGAGAGTGCATGCCGCAAGACCATACAGGATGACCACAGTTGCTCCCCTTATCTGAGACGAACTCCTAGTTCGTTTGCCACATACACGAGGACAATGGCCGCCGACCACGCGTCCATATCCGTGCCCCCGTGCTGCTTCGTGATATTGTGATATTGAACGCCTGGATACCGCATCCAAGTGAGGCCGCACCGAGAATGATAGCCCCAGAACCGACAACCGCGCCGAATCCCACACCGACCCCTGTAGTGGTGGTTTGGCGCGTTCAGCATCTCGATATGTCCTGGTATTCGAAGAACAGTCCGCTCTTCAGGCATCGACGGAGGTGGGGGTTATGGGACGTCGATACGTAGGACTTCTGGCCTCGAGCGCACTGGCACTCTTAGTAGCGCTGCTAGTGCTAGCGGGTGCGCCGCCATCGTACGCGCTCGGGTTGCCGCCACGTGCCAAGGGCGGTCTCTTGACGCCTCCCCGGACAGCAGACCTGCTTGCGGCTCCCGGCCTAGACGATGTCGCAGAGACGGCGGGCACTGTGGCGGCGACGGGCGGTGGCGTCGCGGGTGTGGTCCGGGACGCCAACACGCGAGTGCCTATTCAGGACGTTGCCGTCGCCGGATTGATGTGGGTCCCATCCAATCAGGCATGGGAAATTCAGGCCATGGATCTATCCGGACCGGACGGTTCCTATGAGCTGACTCTGCCCAGCTCCGGCTTCTACCAGTTCGCGGCAAGCGACTCTCTCAACCAGTACACGACTGAGTGCTGGCTTGACCAGCCTTCCCCGCAATGGGCGAAGGTAGCGAGCTACTTCGATGATGGGACGATCTGGACGCTGGACTTCGACCTCGACCCCATCGGTCGGTTCAACAGCGTCCGGCTCGCCGGGAGGACTCGCTATTCGTGTGCGGTCGGGATGGCTCGCCACAGCTTCGACCCACGTGGCGATAGACAGTGGCCCGGTGTGACTGACGTTGTCATCGCTTCGGGAGACGACCGAGCGGCAGCCGACCCTCTTGCTGCGTCCGGGCTCTGCTGGGTCTATGATGCGCCCCTCTTCCTGATCTCGGCGTCATCAACGCCGTCTGAGGTGAAGACCGCAATTCAGGAGATCGTTGCAGCCAATGGGAGCGTGACCGTTCACATCGTTGGTGGCCCGGCCTCGGTCCCCGACGCACGGTTCCGTGATCTACAGATGGCTGCTGGAACAACCCTCGGTCGCGATCGGATTCTCGCCACAGGCACCAGGTACGACCTGGCTGCGAGAATTGCGGAGATTGTCGATGCCGAATGGTCTTCGCGATACGGGAATGCGCTGTCGCCGCCTGTGGTGCTGATGGCCAACGGCGCAGACCCGTCGAAGTTCTTCGATGCACTCGCTCTGTCTCCCATCGCTAGAGCAACGGGCTTTCCGATTCTCCTTGTGCAGCAGGACGGGTGTCCGGGTGCAACGCGGGCTGCGTGGACGAGTATCTCACCGGGACGCACGATCGTTGCCGGTGGTCCGGCCACGGTGTCCGGACGCGTAGTTGCATCGTTCAGAGCAGAAAGATGGTCGGGGAATGATCGATACGAGACAGCTGCCGTCGTCTCGATGAAGTCCACCATACAGGGTTGGCTCAACCACAGCCACAGGGCGATTGCCGCGAAGCTTCCAGACGCCCTGACCGGGGGGAGCATGATCGGCAGGGAACAGGGGACGCTGCTACTCACTCGGTCCGACGGGGTTCCGACTGTGACCAGGGACCTGATCAGCTACCCACAGCACAAGGTCTATGTGCTTGGGGGAGAGCTCAGCGTTGTGCCTGCCACCAAGGCGGCCATCGACCGACAACTGAAGCGCGACTAGTCGCCCTGGACCGCACGACACCGAGAACCGGAGGGTTGGCTTGCGCCCTACTACAGAGAGTTGAGTGCTAGCCTGCCTCGAAACTCTCGCATGATGGCCCACGACGAATGCGGCACGGCCCCACAGGGCTCCATTTCCAGGAGTCCGAAGAGGTGTTTTCCATTTTGGTACACCCCACAGAAGCCCCACCGTACTACGGTTTGCACAGACCGCATGTGCACATACGCGCAGGTCGGATGTATGCTTGTGCGGCAGAAGGCGCCGTCCGCGTAGCTTGTGCGGTCCGCATGATGATTGTTCGAAGCACCGGAGGTTCTGTGAGTTCGATCCTTGAGAGGCTGGAGCAGACTGAGCACATACGCAATCTGCTCGTAGGGGATCTCGGTCGACTCAAGCCGAGACTCGGCGAGAGATCCGTAGCTGTCGCACACACGGCCGCTCAGTACGCAAACCGACGCGCGTACGTCAGGGCGACATTCGCCCTAGTCGAGGCACTCGTCGAACAACATGCTCGCCTCCTGGTCGATCTTGAGTCTGGGGGTGCCGTTTCGCTGACACCGGAAGAGCGCGCGGCATTGTCTGAGACTACCTACGAGGTACGGCAAGGCGGTCAGATTCGCATGCGAGATGCGCGTCTATCGTTGGACCGGAAACTGCGACTCGTGTATCGGCTGGCAGGTGAAGTGCTCGGCGAGCCTCTCGCGATTCGTTTCGATGACCAGGGGTGGGTGTCGTTCCGTGAGGCGCAGAGAATCAGAGATGCGCTCATGCATCCCAAGACCCCACATGATTGCTATGTGGACGAGCGCCAGCTCAACAAGGTCGATTCGGCGGAAGAATGGTATCGAGTCGTCCACAACGAGTTCACGAGAGTCGCTGAACAGCATCGGGCCAGTCGCAAGTGGTGAACGGGCTTCGAACCGGAGCTTCGACCTGACAAGATGAGGCCCGCGAGCTACGCTCGACAAGACACTGCCATTAGGCCTCATCTTACAGGTCAAGCTCAAACACGTTGGACACAACCATGCCAACTCGAGACGACGTATATCGTGAGTTCGGGAAAGCCGCGGAGATTGCTCAGGCCATCGAGTATGACCTCGGCCGCGTATTGCTGGTGCACGAAGGCATTGAGCAGCGCGTCTACGTTCTCGACGCATGGGAGCCTGACCGAGCGTTCATGGATGCCGTGCAGCACAACACTCTGGGAAGATCGCTCCGCAAGTTCCGCTTGAACTACAACCTGGTGGGCGACTTCTCTCCCCTAGATGACGCTCTGGAGGCGCGCAACTCTCTTGCCCATCGCTTCTTCCTCCAGCACTTCAACGAAATCGAGACCGATGACGGGTGCGTGGCGATGGTTGCCCATCTTGAGGAGATTCAACGTCGACTCTGGAGGGGGCATCAGCTCACTCGCTCCATGGCGGAGTTCTTCATTGAACGACTCGAGTCGCTTTCGCGGGTGCATTCGCAGGAGGGCTAGGTGTGTCCAACCAGTGCTTCGGCCTGACAAGATTCGGCCGGAGAGCGACGCTCTCCCCAAGACGAGACGGCGCCTCGTCTTGCAGGTCAAGTGCTACAACGTTGGACCGAACGAGCGGGGTCTTCGCAACATCCTGAAGCGACTGCCATGTTGCCGCTCCGTTCGTGGGTTCGCATCAGGGTGCGGGACCCGTGAGGCGCTGAACCATCGCAGGCAGCCACAATTGATCGTTGCGCAATGCCAACGCCACCAACGTCTCAGCCTGCTCCTTGGAGTCAAGCGGCGCAGCCGCCGAGCAGATAGGGCAGTACATCCAGTACTCACGCTGCCACTTCGCTACGGGGACAAAGAACAAGCATGCTTTGCGGCTCGTTCGTGCGACCAGCCACGTGACGGTGTTGTGGCGCAGGTAGCGATGATGCCAGCTGTAAGTGCCAGGAACCCAAGTGCGGTGCTCGCCGCACCCCACAGATTGGCTTCCGGCGGAATCTGACCAGTGTACTCGAACGAATCTGGAGGCTAGTTCTGAATCGGCTCGATCAGACCGACTTTGGGAGCCTTCTGGCGCGTGGGCTTGCCGGATCCGTGCCCGGGCGTGTCATTGTTCCGTCCCCGATAGTTTCCCGAGTGCCGCTTGTAGGAGCTGGACGAAGGTGCTCTCCCACTCCCGTTGCCATCATGCGGGCTCCGGGCCTCATGTCGATCCATCGCAGGATCCGGATAGTACTCACCAAGCAGGATGTCCCGCCCGTCGGGATCGAGAAACATCACAGGGCTGTCGCCAGCGTAGACATACGCGTTGAGCGAGGCCGGGCTGCCCGCCTTCGGAGGGGCAGGGTCCACCGAGACGAACCGCGCCACGCCGGGGTCGTAGTATCGGGCGGGCAGGTAGTACAGGCCGGTCTCGGTGTCGTGGTAGTAGCCCCGGTAGCGGAGCGGTTGGCGGGCGGCAAGGCCGCTGGAGTTCCAGTCGATCGCCTCGATCACGCGCCCCCACGGGTCGTAGCGGTAGCTCGCGACCTCGTTGCCGGAAGCGTCGGCGAGCCCCACGACCGATCCGAGGGCGTCGGTGACGTACGCGTAGCTCGTCGACGTGGTCCCGGCAGTCACGACGAGCTCGAGCGGGGTGCCGCCCGGCCCGTAGACGTAGGTGTAGACACGGCCGCCGGAGTCCTTCTCGCTCACGAGCTGGCTGCCGACCCAGAACGAGTCGGTCGTCTTGGTCGACCCCGGCCGCGCGACGACCTTGCGCTCCCTCATCCCCGAAGCTCCGTGGGAGTACGTCGCGGTGACGTCGGCGCTCCCGACGACGGCGAGCTGCCCGAGCGCGTTCCAAGCATACGTGCTCATACCCGCCAAGGACGCTGCCGAGGTGCGACGTCCGAGCTCGTCGTTTGATGACACCGGACGGATCCGCACCCTCGGGCGGATTCCGCCCACTCCTTGATGCCTCTCACCTGCTCTTGAATCGGCCTGTCCCAGCCTTGGACCAGATCGCATGGGAAGCCGCTCATGCCCACTGGACACGCCCTACTGCCTGAGAAGAACCCGAAGGTAGTGCCGAAGGATCGGGAAGAGGGAGGCCTGGCGACAGGTGCCGGTGCCTGAGAGGGGTCAATACTCAATCAGCACGAAGGGGTCCGTCTTCGACCGGCATCGACACAAACGACGATCGACCCCATGAGATGTCATCGCGGTCAGCTATCTAGCGCGTTGGCCGTGCTGGATGGCTCGAGCGACCTGAGCGCAAGACACAGGGAGGCCGACGAGAACGCGTGTGTGGCGACAACGATCGCGACAACCTGCAGCTGTCCCTTCGTCAGAAGCGCTCCGCCATCGAACGAGAGCGTGCCAAGCAGAACTGTTCCGGCGGACAGTAGCACGAACACCCACAAGGCGGTCACGTACTTCTGTTGTCCACCTCTCGATTGTAGGACGCTCACAAGCAGCACGACCCCACTGGCGAGGACTAGACTCACGGCGAGGAAGTAAATCACCTAGGTTCTCCCTTCTCGTACGTTCGGCCCTGTTCTCGCAGGCCCTTGCGTGTCGCTTCCATGCGGGAGAGGGCAGGAATCGCAATCAGCAACCCCAGAGGCCACGCCAAGAGGACCAGGAAGTCGGTGCCCGGGAAGCCCGTTCCTTGAACTGCGCTCACGAAGTCGTAGACGACTAGTCCAGCGACTCCTGCCACCTGAATCGTCAGCAGCACCATAGTCACTGGGCGCTCCCACACAGCTGGTTGCCGCTTGCCGCAAAGCACCACAAGCGCGAACCAGGAAGCCCACCCTATCACCATCAGTGCTATCAGCAGCACCCTCATAGTGGACCGCCATGGTCTCGGAAACCGGGAATGTCGCCGCCGTCAACCTCCTCGTAGGATACCGCCGCTGCATATGCGCACCCAACGCCGGCGATGAAGAAGACCGCGCCCGCAGCGACTGCGGCAACGCCCGCTGGAGCCCCGGCTACGGTTCCAACCCCGAGCACACCCATGCATATCAGGAGAAGTCCTCCAGCCATCCCTGCGGCAGCAGCACCTGCAAGCAGCACGGTGGCCGATGGCTGTGTGATGACACTCAGGGCGAAATCGAGTCCCGGGTCTTCAGCGAGAGGCGTGTGTTTCGGCCCCCATTTCTCAATACCAGTCAGCGGCGATGCAAGACTGACTGAGGCGAACGTCCCCACCCTCACGAGCTCAGCCCTATTGTCCTTTGCGGCTCGAGTTCCCCGTCGCTTGTCGACATCCTTCTTCCAGCCCGGCTTGGCCTTCTCCACCGCCTTCACCATCTTCGCACGGCGCTTCGCCTTGAGGGGACTGCTCTTCGGCGTGCGTATGTAGCTCTGCGAGACGCTGTCCTCGGAATCGAGCCTGCCGTCGCCGTCCACGTCGATCGTCTCGCCGCTTGGATCGGAATACAGAAGGGGGCTGTTGACGCAGTACACGTACGCGTTGAGGGTGGTGGGGTCGTCAGCCATCGGCCCGGACGGGTCCACCGAGATGAACCGCGCCACGACCGGGTCGTAGTAGCGGGCGGGCAGGTAGTACAGGCCGGTCTCGGTGTCGTGGTAGTAGCCCCGGTAACGCAGCGGCTGACGGGCGGCAAGGCCGCTGGAGTTCCAGTCGATCGCCTCGATCACGCGCCCCCACGGGTCGTAGCGGTAGCTCGCGACCGCGTTGCCGGAAGCGCCCGCGAGTCCGACGACCGATCCGAGCGCGTCGGTGACATACGCGTAGCTCGTCGACGTGGCCCCGCTCGTGACGACGAGTTCGAGCGGAAGGCCGCCCGGCCCGTAGACGTATGTGTAGACCTTGCCGTCCGAGTCCTTCTCGGACACGAGCTGCTCGCCGATCCAGAACGAGTCGGTCGTCTTGGCCGACCCCGGCCGCGCGACGACCTTGCGCTCCCTCATCCCCGTCGCGCCGTAGGAGTACGTCGCGGTGACGTCGGCACTCCCGACGATCGCGAGCTGCCCGAGCGCGTTCCACTCATACGTGGTCGTGCCCGCCAAGGACGCTGCCGAGGTGCGGCGCCTTCCATCTTCCGAACAGCGGCACGCGCCGACAACGTGTCATCTTCGGCGCTCTGTGGCATCTTCTCGGAAGAGCCACTCGCGACCGGGGAGCCGCATGTGAACGTCGTCCTCCCGTACGATCCCGCGCTCGAAGCATACGACCTGGGCCCGCACCACCCGCTGCGCCCGGAGCGCTTCTCGCTGGCCGTAAGCCTCATGCGCGCGTACGGCCTACTCGCCGAGGACGGAGCGACCGCCACGACGGCCGACGCGTCCACGCCCCGAGCCGGCGTCTTCGCGCCGCGTCCCGCAACCCGCGAACAGCTGGAACTCGTACACTCCCCCGCCTACATCGACGCCGTGATCGAAGCGTCAGCGCATCCGACGACGTTCCGGCCCCGGCACGGACTCGGCCCCGGCGACACCCCCGCCGCCTCCGGCATCCACGAGGCGGCCGCCCTCGTATGCGGCGCCACGATCGCGGCGCTGACCGCCGTGCTCGACGGATCGGCAACCCGTGCGTTCTCGGTCGCGGGCGGCCTGCATCACGCCCACCGCGACCACGCGGCCGGCTTCTGCGTCTACAACGACCCGGCGGTCGCCATCGCCGTCGCGCGCCGAGTCAGCCCGGACCTGCGTGTCATGTACGTCGACATCGACGCCCACCATGGTGACGGCGTGCAGGAAGCCTTCTACGACGACCCCTCCGTGCTCACGCTCTCCGTGCACGAATCAGGCCGCTACCTGTTCCCGGGCACCGGCTACGTCCGCGAGACCGGTGCCGACGCAGGCGCGGGCTTCGCGCTCAACGTCCCGCTGCCTCCCTACTCCGACGCCGCCTGCTATCGCCTCGTCTTCGAGCGCGCAATCGCACCCGCCGCCCGCAACTTCCAACCCGACGTCATCGTCGCCCAGTGCGGTGCCGACACCCACGTCTCCGACCCGCTCACGCACCTCGCGCTCGACCTGCCCGGCTACCGTGACCTCGTGCGCAACATCATCGGCCTGGCCGACGAGCTGTGCTCCTGCCGCATCTGCTGCACCGGCGGTGGCGGCTACAGCACCTTCGACGCAGTACCGCGCGCGTGGACGCTGGTACTCGCGGAGCTCCTTGGCATCGATCTCGCCGAGGAACTGCCTGCCGCCTGGCGCGAGAAGTGTGCACGGTTGTCGGGTGAAAGAGCGCCGGAGACGCTCACGGGCGAGCGAGGCGCGACGCGGTCCGAGGCCGAGGCGTTCTCGCTCACGGGGCGTGTCCTCGAGCAGCTGGAGCGGCTGTCCCCGTTGCTGCGCTAGAACCGGCCAGCTCAAGAAGCGCTCAGCTCGGGCCGTCCACGAACACGACGTCGACCGCGTAGTCCAGCTCGCCCAGGGTGATCTGTTGCCGCTCACGCAGGCCGCTCACAGCTCGGCCCACGGAGGCACGATCTCGGCGGCGTGGCGCATGGCGCGACGGATCTCGTCCGTGTCGGGACGGACTCGACGCATCTCGCGCCAGAAGGCTGGCGAGTGGCCCGGTTGCGACATGTGCACGAGCTCGTGCGCCATCACCCATGTCGCGAATTCGGCAGGCAGGAACACCAGGTTGCGGTTGAGCGAGATCGTGCCGCGCCCGGAGTAGCTGCCCCAGCGGCTGCGCTGCGCCCGCACGCTCACGCAGCTCACCGAAACGCCCAGCTCCGACGCGATGCAGGCGAGCATGCCTGGCAAACGCTCGCGAGCAGCGCGGTCTCGCCAGCGGCCGAGTGCCCGCAGGCAGGCTTGCGCATCGTCCACGGGGCCCGAGACCACGATGAGCCCGCCCCGCTCGCGTGCCGAGCACGACGTCGCGCCCGTGTGGCGGTACTCGACCGGAAGCGTCACGCCGACGGCGAGAAGCTCCACCGTATCGGGGAGCAGCGCATCGGGACCGGCGGTGTACAGCGCCCTGCGGTCGGCCACGCGATCGAGCCCCCGCTGCGCCCAGCGGGCGTGTGTGACGACGGCGTCCCGGGCGGCCGCGTGCGGAACTCCGCGCGGCAGCGTGACCACCAGCCCGTCGCGGGCGGTCACCGACAGGCGCAGGCGGCGTGCCCGTGCGCTCATGCGGACCGTGTAGTCCGGCAGGGGCTGCGGCGCCGGTCCCCGGGCGTCCTCAGCCACGCGCGATCCTCCACGTGCTGTGGACGCCCGGCCTGCGCGCGAAATCGAACGGGATCGTCTCCGCGGTAATGTCCTCGGCAGTCAAGCCGGTGAGGGCCTCGGTGTCCATGCGGAACTTGCGGCGGTTGTTCGAGAAGATGAGCGTGCCGCCGGGGGCGAGCAACGCCGCTACGGCATGAATCAGCACAACGTGATCGCGCTGGACGTCGAAGCTGTCCTCCATGCGCTTGGAGTTCGAGAATGTCGGCGGATCACAGAAGATGAGGTCGTATGCCGCGCCACGTCGCGCGCCCTCGTCGGCGAGCCATGTCAGTGCATCAGCCTGCACGAACACGTGCTCGGTGCCGCCAAAGCCGTTCGCGGCCATGTTCTCGCGCGCCCAGTCCATGTATGTCGCCGACATGTCGACGGTGGTCGTCGACGACGCACCGCCCGCCGCCGCGTAGACGCTCGCGACGCCCGTGTACGCGAACAGGTTCAGGAACCGCGCGCCACTCGCCGCATCGCGCAGCATCGCCCGCGTCAGCCGGTGGTCGAGAAAGAGCCCCGTATCCAGGTAGTCGCGGAAGTTCACGCGCAGAAGCAGCCCCGACTCCGCCACCGTGTGAAACTCCCGCGCCCCCTCGAGCCGTTCGTACTGGTCGCTCCCCCGCTGCCTGCGCCGCACCTTCAGGTAGCAGTCCTCGCGTTCCATGCCAAGGACCTTCGGCACCACGTCCACCGCCTCGTCGCGCCGGCGGTCCGCGGCGTCAGCATCGACAGTCGGCGGCGCCTCGTACTCGGCGATGTGCGCCCAACGCCGCCCAGCGTCGTCACCGGCGCCCTCGTAGATATCGACCGCGAGCGAGTACTCGGGCATATCTGCGTCGTAGACGCGATAGCAGGTCACGCCCTCGCGGCGCGCCTCCTTGGCACGGAGCTTCAGGTTCTTGCGCAGGCGGTTCGCGAACATCTCCTGCCCCGCAGAGAGATCCGCCGAGGAGTCGTCGCCGACTCCTGCTGCGAACACCGCCAGCGTGACCGGAATCTTGCCGGCGTGAAGCGAATGCCGGGCGCTGACCCGTCGCCCCACGCGCAAGACGAGCGATTCGTCGGGCGCAATCGCCGCACCGCTCCAGCCCGCGAAGGGTCCTCGCAACCGTTCCCCGAGCGCGGCGTATGCCGCTCCGACATCGCCGCCCAGGCGCTCGCCCCACGGCGGGTTTGTGGCCATGAGCCCGCACTGCGCACCCGCTGGCGGGACACAGTCCCGCACGTCACCGTCTTCGATCCGTACGCTCGCGCCGAACCCGGCGCGCCGCACACATGCCGAGGCGACCTCGACGGCTCGCGGGTCGATGTCGTATCCGACGATCGGCGGCAGCTTCTCGCGACCTGCCTCGGCTCGGTCGTCCGCCTCGGCGAGGAGATCGTCCCATGCGTCCGCGTCGTGGCCGAGCCAGCCTGAGAACCCCCAGCGCTGGCGTAGGATCCCCGGCGCGACGTCGCCCGCGATCATGGCCGCCTCGATCGGAAGCGTCCCCGACCCGCACATCGGGTCGACGAACCCTCCGCCGTCCCCGGCGATCGCGGGCCATCCGGCCATCAACAGGACCGCTGCGGCCATGTTCTCCTTCAGTGGCGCCTCGACCTGGACTCCCGGTTCGCGGTAGCCGCGTCGGTGGAGCGGGTCGCCGGCGAGATCAAGCGACACGATGGCGCGGTCGCCTGCAACGCGCACGTTGATGCGAACGTCGGGACTCACGGCGTCAACACTCGGGCGCTCGCCGTACAGATCGCGGAGCCGGTCCACCACGGCGTCCTTGACCTTGAGAGCGCCGAACATCGTGTTCGTCACGCCAGCGCCGCTGCCTACGAAGTCGACCGCGAGCGTCCGCGAAGCATCAAGATGCTTCTCCCAGGGGAGATCGCGGAGCCGGGCATAGAGCGCGTCCGCGTCAAGGGCGTTGACCATCGCCAGCTTCAGGAGAACCCGCGAAGCGGTCCGCGACCACAAACATGCGCGATAGGCGGTCGCCAGATCGCCACGGAACGACGCCCCCGCGCGGACCGGCTGCACCTCGGTCGCGCCGAGCGCCGCAAGCTCCTCGGCCAGCACGGCCTCAAGGCCTTTTGGCGCCGGAGCGAACAGATCGAGTGCGCGTGTCACGTGTGGCGGAACCTACTTCTCGCTCGTGAAGCCCTCGACCACGTATGTCCCGGAACGCGGGTCCTTGCGCAGCGAGATGAATCCGAGTTTCTGGGCGTCTTCGAGGAGTTGCGTGAATGAGCGGTAGCCGTAGGCCGACTCGGCGAACGACGGTTGCTTGCGCTTGATGGTGTCCTTCACGAGCGACGAGTGCATCGCATCCACATTCTCGCGCTGAAGCGCCTCGAGCGTCTCGAGTAGCAGCTTGAACGCGGGGCGTTTCTTCTTCTCGACCTTGTCGCCGATCGCGGGGGCCTTCGAGGCCGAAGCGATGTCCTCGTAGTAGATGAACTCGTCGCAGCTCGCTGCGAGCAGATCGCTCGTCGAGTCCTTCATCCCCACGCCGATGACCGTCTTGCCGTTCTCCTTGAGTTTGGCCACCAGCGGTGTGAAGTCCGAGTCACCGGAGACGACCACGAACGTGTCGATGTGTTCCTTGGTGTAGCTGAGCTCCATCGCATCGACCACGAGCCGGATGTCGGCGGAGTTCTTGCCGGTCACCCCGCGCTCGGGAATCTCCATCAGTTCGATGCCCAATTCGTGCATGGGCGTGACGTAGGTCTGGAACCGCGCCCAATCGGCATACGCACGCTTTGCGACGATCTTGCCCTTCTCCACAAGCCGCTCGAGCACGCGCTTCATGTCGAAGGTGGTCTCGGCCTTCTTGGCACGAGAGCGACCGCGACTGTTGTCCTTCTCAACCCCCAGCGCGACGTTCTCGAAGTCTATGAATACGGCAAGCGAGTGAGCTTCATCGGCCATGTCGGCCCCTTTCGGCATCGATTATGGGTGCCCAATTGCCCCCCCATATGGATGGTACCACCGCCACAAGCAAGCGAAGCCGGCAAGAATACGGTAAAATCCCTGCTGGCACACGCCGATACCTATGGAGTATCGCCTTCGTAAGGGGGAGGAGCCCCATGTCCGGGATTCGTACCACGCAGAAGAGCCGGATGGCCCGCATCTTGCGGACCCTTCTGGCCGCGGTCATCGTGACCGCACTGCTCGCAGCACTGACCGGATGCGGTGGTGGCTCGACGCCATCTTCGACCGCAACCAAACCACCCGCCGAAGGATCGTCAGCCACCGGCAGCTCGCCCGAATCGGCGGAGGCCGCCAGCGCGGCCACCCAAGAGGAAGCGGCGATCATGATGGGGGTCACGCCCATCGACGAGGCCGAGGCGGGGCGGCTCGTCAAGGAGGGTGCCCGCCTCATCAACGTGGACACCAAGGCAACCTCGAACGCCGAGCGCATCAAGGGAGCCAAGCAAGTCCCGCTCTCGAAGCTGGTCGATGCTGCCGCGGACTGGAGCACGAGCAAGGCTGTCATCGTGACCAGCGGGACGCAGGCCCGATCGATGGTCGGCGCGGCGTATCTCGCACGCCAGGGATTCGCCGAAGTCTACTACCTCTTCGACGGGCATGACGGCTGGACGGGTTCGTACGCCGGAAGCAGCCCCCGCAAGCCCACCGACCCGCCGTTGTGCTACTACATCTACAGGTCCGATTACCCCGATGAAGACGCCGAGACTATCATGCGGGAACTCGAGGACCAGTTCGATGCGCTTGAGGACAAGTACGACCAAATCGACTTCGAACTCATCGACGGCAGCGTGTCGCTATCGAAGGCCCTAAGTCTTCTCAAGGAGTACAAGATCAAGCAGGCGGTTCTGCCGGACGGCTCGGTCGACTACGTGATTCCACAGTGGATCCTCGTCGACTCGAACGGCAAGGTCACGACCTGGAACGCCTACATCAACGGGCCGCTCGAGGTCGTCGTACCCACGATCCACGGGTTCGTCTACAAGACCTCCGAGAAGCTCGACAGCGAGTAGCGGCACGAATACAGCCTGTCGGACACGCATCGAGCGATTCCGACGGCCGTTTGCACGGTCAGACACGACCGCGGCAGGCTCCTAACGGGGCATGTCGCGGTCGTTTCCCATCACGTCGTCGTGCACGCGCCATACGCCCACCACACGCCCATAGCCGTACTTGAGTCCCGTAAGTCCCCCGCCGATGAGCGCGATGCCGGCAACAACCACACCCCACTGCCCGAACTGGAGTCCCAGGAAGGACACAACGACGCCATCAACGAAAGCGAGTGCGTTGCACAGCCAGTAGACCCAGGGCGGGCGCTCGCGCACGCGAGAACCGACCGCGAGTCCTGCGGCGATACCCACCGCGAGCCCGATGGCTCCGAGCACTATCGTCACCACTGTGTCCATGCGGACCCCCATGCCGTCTTCTGTTCCTTGGCCAACCAGATTACCATCGCGCCGACGTCCGTGTTACGCGTCCACCCCACCGTAGAGCTCGATGAGCGACTGCGTGCCGGCGTCGCCGTAGCCCGCCTCGGCGAGTTGGTCGTAGAGATGCTTCGCGAGCCTGAGGCCAGGCAGCTCCAGGCCCATCTCATCTGCCGAGGAGATCGCAATCCACATGTCCTTGATGAAGTGCTTCACGAAGAAGCCGGGGGCCGTGTCTCCTGCCAGCATCCTCGGCGCGAGGTTTGACAGCGTCCAACTGCCTGCGGCACCTGCAGAGATGCTCTCGAGCACGAGCTTGGGGTCGAGCCCGGCCGCCTTCGCGTATGTGAGCGCCTCGACGACGCCCACCATCGTGGACGCGATCGCGATCTGGTTGCACATCTTGGTGTGCTGACCGGCGCCGGCACCACCCTGGAGCACAACGTTGGCGCCCATGACGCGCAGCATCGGCTCGGCGGCGTGAAACGCGTCTTCGTCGCCACCGACCATGATCGTCAGTCGCGCCTCACGAGCGCCAACATCCCCGCCGGACACAGGAGCGTCCAGCGCGTGTAGTCCGCGAGCGGAGGCGGCACCAGCGATCCGGGTGGCAAGCGCAGGCGACGACGTGGTCATGTCGACGAGATACGCGCCCTCCTTGGCAGACTCGACGATGCCTCCCGAGCCGAGGTAGAGGTGCTCAACATCCTTGGGGTAGCCGACTATCGTCACGACGGCATCGGCGTCACGGGCTGCATCGCCAGCGGTCTCAGCCCACCGCGCACCCCGCGCAATGAGCGACTCGGCCTTGGCGCGCGTGCGGTTGTGCACGGCGAGCCTGAAGCCGGCGTCCATCAGGTGGCCCGCCATCGAAGCGCCCATCACGCCGGTGCCGACGAAGCCGACTTCCGCCCCTGCTGCGAGAATCATGCGTGCCGCCCTCCCGTGTCGACTCCAGACAATCCGCACCCCAGTCGCGTCATCTCGACGCGAGTATAGACAATCCGGAAGCCGCGGCGCTCCATGTTGCGCTGGGAGGGGCTGCCCGGCGTCGCTTCGGTGACCGCGAGCTCGCAGCCTGCCTCGCGGGCAAGCCGCAACCGTGCCAGCTGCATTGCAGTCTGCACGCCGCGGCCGCGGTAGGCGGGCAACGTCGTATCTGCCGACAGCCACCCGACCGCGTCATCGACCACAAGCTCCCCGGTGCCTGCGGGGACTCCGTCGACCCGCGCCAGCAGGAGCACGACATTGTCGCGGTGAGCGACGACCTGTGCGAGCCGCATCTCCGCCTCCGTCGGCTCGGCACCGTCGGAGAAGCCGTACGCTACGGTATCTATCCAAGTCCCAAGCTCCCCCGGGGCCACGATCGAGATCTCGATCGAGGGATCGGGCTCCTCGGCGGGCAGGGCATCGAGTTCGCGTACCAGCACGTTCTCAAAGTCGCACGGCGCGAAGCCCCGGCTGCCGAGCGCGCGCAGCAGCGTGACGTCGGCAAGTGGGCACACGGCGAATTTGGCCTGGTCAACGTGGTAGGAGTAGAAGCATTCCACCTCGTCAACGATGTCCTCGGCGACCTCGCCATCCATACCAAAGCCCGCCGCGATGTTGACGGGCGACTCCGGCCCCATCCACAGAGCGGCCCCATCGCCGAAGTCACGGTACTCCGCACCAAGTGCCGGGTACAGCGCCGCGGTCGACGCGGCGAAGCGGCTCAGATCGAGCTCAAGTGCACGCTCCAGCCTGCGGGCCAGGTCGCGATCTGCAAAGACCCCCGTCACGAGCCGATCCGCTCGAGCAGCCACCCCATGTTCTCGCCAAGGACGCGCATGGTCTCCATCGCTTCTTCGTCCTTGGCCACCTCGCCCTTGCCGCGACCGATGCCGACGTTCCAGTAACTCGACCCGACCACGAACATCCGGCCGATGAGGAAGAAGTGGTTGATGGTGTCGAACGCATGTATCGCGCCTGCACGTCGCACCGCGATGACCGCGGCGCCCGGCTTGCGGGCGAACATGTCGCCGTTGGCGCGCGATGTGTAGCCGGCCCTGTCGATGATCGCCTTCATCTCCGACGTCACATCGGCGAAGTAGACCGGCGAGCCCAAGATCAGCGCGTCGGCTCCGTCCATCTTCTCGATGACCTCGTTGCCAAAGTCGTTACGCCCGTGGCAGCGACGGTCCTTCTCGCGGCCGCACGCACCGCAGGCGGTACACCCACCCACCGTCTCGCCCGCGAGCTCCACGATCTCGCACTCGATGCCTGCTTCACGCAGCGGCGCACAGGCAGCCTCAAGCATCAAGGCGGTGTTGCCCCCCTTGCGAGCGGAACCGTTGACTGCAAGAACCTTCATGCGCCCTCCTCCTGAGTCTCCGCACGGGAAAGATACGCTGTGCTGTCTGTGACGACCTTGACGGAAGCGGCCACATGACCCCCTACGAAGAATGCGGCCCTCAAAGCCGCTGGATGCCTTTGGGGATTCTACCCTAGTGCGCTATGCGGTGCGCCGCTATCATCGGGGAACATACGTACATAGAATCGACGCGATAGTGCATATCGTGAGGAGAACACATGAATCGCAGACGCATCGTCATCATGGGTGCCGCAGGGCGTGACTTCCATAACTTCCAGACCTGCTACCGCGACGATTCAACCGTCGAGGTGGTCGCGTTTACCGCGAACCAGATTCCGGGCATAGCAGGTCGCCCGTTCCCGGCGGACCTTGCCGGGCCCCTGTACCCAGACGGCATTCCGATCCTTGACGAAAGCGAGCTGCCGCGGCTCATCCGCGAGCACGATGTGCAGAGCGTGGTCTTCGCATATAGCGACATCGCGCACGAGGACGTGATGCACCGCGCGTCGCTCGTTCTGGCTTGCGGCGCCGACTTCGAGCTCCTTGGTCCGGCACGTACGATGATCCCGTCGACCAAGCCGGTCGTTTCGGTGTGCGCGGTCCGCACGGGCGTGGGCAAGAGCGGCATCTCCAAGTACGTCTGGGAGCTCCTGCGTGAGCGCGGGCTGACAGCCGTGGACGTGCGGCACCCGATGCCATACCGCAACCTCTCGCGCATGAGGGTCGAGCGCTACGCGACCATCGAGGACCTCGACCGCTTCGGCTGCACCATCGAGGAGCGCGAGGAGTACGAGCACCTCGTCGCGATGGGTATCATCGTCTACGCGGGCGTCGACTACGAGGCCGTCTTGCGCGAGGCCGAGAAGGAAGCCGACGTCGTCATCTGGGACGGCGGCAACAACGACCTCCCGTTCTTCCGATCCGACCTTGAGATCGTCGCGCTCGACCCGCACAGGCTTGGCCACGAGCGTCGCTACCACCCCGGCGAGGCCAACTTCCTTCGCGCCGACGTGCTGGTCGTGAACAAGGTCGACTCCGCGCGACCCGAGGACATCGATGCCGTGATGGCCTCCGCCGCCGAGTTCAACCCCGGCGCGACCGTCGTCAAGACCGCCTCCGCGATCACTGCCGAGGAGCCCGAGCGGCTCGCAGGCAAGCGTGTCCTCGTGGTCGAAGACGGCCCCACCGTGACTCACGGCGGTATGGCATACGGAGCGGGTGCCCTTGCAGCGAGGCGATTCGGCGCGGAGCTGGCGGATCCTCGGCCGTACGCGGTGAAGTCGATCCGCGCGGCGCTCGAAGCGTACCCTCACCTCACCGACATTCTCCCTGCGGTGGGCTACTCTGCCGAGCAGCTCGCCGACTTGCAGGAGACGATTGCGGCGGTACCCTGTGACTTCGTGGTGATCGGCACGCCGATCGACCTCTCGCGCCTCATCGACATCCCACAGCCGACCGTGCGAGTGACGTACAGCGTCCAGGACGCCGGCTCACCCACGCTCGCTGACGTCATCGACCGATTCGTCGCCGACAACGGCCTCGGTGGGTAGCACCGCGACCGCAGGTCCCGGGACAGCTCCTTGGCAGGACACGGGCACGTTCGTGGGGCGGAAGACCGAACGTCAGATTGACGCTCATCACTGAGTCCTAAGCGTCCGATAGAGGAAACAGAAGGCGTGTGCCATGCGCGCGCAGATACGGATGACTCCAGGGAAGTAGCACCGTGCTCACGACAGTACAAGCCCTGAGCTTCGTCAGGCCCCACTACACACCTGACACCGAGTACCTCTTCCAGGTCCTGCTCAACACAACGTCGGTCGTCGAGGCGAATATCGCCCTCGACCTTCTCGTGAAAAGCGTCCCGGAGAAGCCTCTAGTCACTGCCGTGAACCTGCGTGAGGTCTTCAAGACCCTTCCTGCCTCCCCCTTCACCATGGCTGTCGACGAGAGGACGCTACTGCGCGTCACCGGGATGCAGAAAGACCTTGCCGTCTACAAGATCGCCACGCCAGACGACTACGAGGTCATAGTGACGACCGCGGGCAACCTGGTACTCGACCTGATCGTGAAACATGCGGGTGAGAAGCTCTTCTGGACGCCGGTTCCCCGTACCGAGGACTTCATCAACCCGAAGCTCGTGAAGCATCTGGTTGTGAGTGACTACCTTCTCACGCAGACGATCGAGATCGTCAAGGCGATGGGAATGGTGTTCAACCCCACGCTCTATCTCTCCTTGGACGACTGGCACCTGGAGTATGCGCGGGAGACCATGGAGGGTCTCGGCGACCTGTTCTGAGAGCGGCGTCCGCCCCTAGAGCACTTCCGCTTCAGTCGTATTCCCTTGCATGACCGCTGCCTCGGGCACGAGCAGTACCGGTACCTCCGACCGCTTGACGACCGAATCGCTGACTCCGCCCAGTGTTGACTGCCCACCGCCGCGCGAGCGGCCGTGCGAGCCCATTATCACCAGCGTGTAGCGCCCACTCTCCGCGCGCGAAGCGATCGCCTCGCTAGGCGAATCGAACACGATCTCCGTGTCAACCTCGTCAGCACCGAGCCGGAGAAGACACTCGCGCAGCTCGTTCAACCTGACAGCGTCCTTGCGATCGAATTCCGCGATAACGGCCGATGACTCCCCGGCAAGGTGCGTGCTGTCCTGCACATGCATGAGCGCATACCGTCGCGCGCCGCAGTCGACAAGGCCTGCCGCGACATCGAATGCCCGTTGCGCGCACTCCGAGAAGTCCGTCGCGCACAGTACGTGGCCAAGCAGATGTTGGCATGCCATCGCGTCCGGCCGAGAGAGAACCGCGGGCGACACGATGAGCACCGGCGTGTCGCTGAAGGTCAGGATGTCCGAGGACACGCTTCCTGAAAACGGTGTCGAGTAGATGCCCTTGCCATGAGAGCCGACCACGATCAGCGAGGCTCCGTGGCGGCGCGTGATGTCCTGCAAGGAGTAGGCGGGAAATCCCACCGTTGCTTCGACGCGCACCTGCAGACCACTCGTCTCAAGCGTCTCGATCTGGCGCTCGAACGCATGCCCTTGTTCCTGGCCGACATCAGGACCGTCCGGATTGTCGGAGAACACATCAACGACGTGCGTCAGAACCACTTCGCGCACACCGACAGAGCTGAGACCGGCCGCACAGGCAACGAGAGAGGCCGAGTCTGCCGTCAGGTCCGTGCACACGACTGCCTTGTCAAACACGGCTCCTCCATCTTCGCGACTGGCGACAAGACCCTTTGCCTACAAGAAACGCACGTGACGCACCGCCCGATACGCCGGCGCCCGGTCACCATTGTAGTCGCTCCGACCCTGGGTGACGCGGTCACGCCCCAAGGACGGCACGCAGCCACGCGACCATGGTCTCGCTTTCTGCACAGCCATCTCCAAGGAACATGCGCACGAGGTCGGCATGGTGCGCCGAGTCAGCCACCACCAGCTCCGCAGCACTCGGGCGCAGGGCGTTTGTCTGCTCGACGTACGATCGCGATGCGTCGACGGGAACCAGCGGGTCATGAGCGCCATGAACGGCGAGTACGCGGAAGCGGTGCTGGCGCGAGATGCGGCACACCGGATCTGCCTCGTCCCAGATGGGGCCACGGGCAGATCCCATGAGTTCCTCGATAAGCCCACACATGCCGCCGCCGCATGCGACCTCGAGGTCGAGCGGGCCGCTCACGAGAAGCAGTCCGGACAGCTCAACGCCGCACGGCGGTCGATCGCCGGAAACACGCGGATCCGCTGCCGCGAGCGCAGCAAGGTGCGCCCCGGCCGATTGGCCTCCGATCACCCCGGCGCGCATCGGTCCACCAAACCCGACTGCGGTCTCACACGCGGCCCGGTAGCCTGCGATGCTGTCCTCCAGCTGAGCCGGATAGCGACTGCCCGGCGCATGACGATACCCGCCGACCGCCGCCGGGATACCTCGACCTGCCAGGAATCGCGCCATGAAGCGATAGCTTCCGGCATCTCCGCTTTGCCAGCCACCGCCGTGCAGGAGATACGCGAAGCCTGCGACAAGTGGCTCAGAGGGCATAGAGAACACCAGGTACTGACGCTCGTCATCGCCGAACTGGACACGTCGCTCTTCGACGTCGCTTGGCAATGCTGCATCGCCGAAGGCCGCCATCGCATAGACGCCCGGGCGCGACGCGAACTCCGCGATGTCCCAGGCCAGGCGCTCGTCCGAGTCCGGGGTCACCCGGCGTGCTTCGGTCACATGCACTCCTTTCCGAACCATCCGGACTTGCAGACGTCGCTGACCGCTCCGGGCGGTTCGATCTACTCTCAGACGGTACCCCTTAATCGGTCAGGACGCGAAACGGCACGGTGGCCGCCGTCAGAATCCGGAGGTATCTCGCGTGTACCGTGAACGGTGTCGAGAACTCCGGTCATAAGGGGTATAAGTGTGACGGCACGCGATACCGTGTGCCCGCAAGAGGGGGTGCACGATGACTCATCCAGACTCGCAGAGCGACGGGACCATCCCTGTTCGGGAAGCGGTCCATGAGCACGTGCTTGCGGACCTGCGCGACGTTGCGTCGCGCGCTGCGGACACAGCCACAGAGCTCTACGTAGCCCAGGAACACGAGAGCCGCAACACCCGCTTTGATAAGGCGCTCGAACGCGCCTGTGAGGCCGTCTAGGACTTCTCGAACTCAGCACGAGGGATTGGCCCCTCTTCACCCAGGTCGACTGCAACGATTGCGGCGGCACGGCGCAGTTCACCGTACTCCCGCTCGAGATACGCTCGCGCAACCCGCAACCGCGGATGCGCGGGAAGCCCGTCGATCTCCACTAAGACCGTCGCGGCGTCATGCAACCTAACGCGCTTCCATTCGCGCCACACCCCATCGCCGACCAGAGTGCCTAGCACGTCGCGAGTACGGTCTTCAGCGCGATACGCGAAGTGAGGTCCGAGACCGCGTTCGACTACTGGCGCGCGGAACTCGCGCGAGCGCAGGCTGGCACGGACGTCTTCGGCAAGGCGGCCCTCGATGTCGACCACGACGTCGGGCGAACTCGAGGCGAGCACAACGCCAAGGAGCGCTTCCGCATCCAGTACCCCCACTTCACACACGTCTGGCGGTAGTCCGATCCTGGCAAGCAGCGGAACCACATCGCGTGTGAACGGCTCGCGAACGAGTGCTCCAGGGAACCTCTCCGGCTCGAGCCCGCCAACGACTTCGCGAAGCCTTTCCACCGGTTCACGGAAGCTGCCCGAATCATGCGATCTGAGCGCGGCAAGACGGAACTCCAGAAGCGCCTGCGCATGCGCCCCGTCGGCCTCGAGACGGGCCGCGTGCGCCGCAAGCAACTGCGATGCACGGGGATTGCGCCGCAGGAGAACGAAGACGTCGGATGTCGAAACCCGTGCAATGCCGGAGAGTGCAGCCCTCACAGCTCGCCCGGTGCGCACCGAATTGCGCACCTGCCACGCGAAGTAGACCCCGACTGCACTCGTGTAGCCGAGAGAGGCGGCCCGCATGTCCTGCGACCACCCTCCGCGCAAGGCGGCCGCGACCGTCAGCAACGCCGCTCCACCGACGAGTGCGCCAAGGAGCCCGACCGTCCAGCCCAAAGGACGCGACGCGAGCGACGGCGCAGGCTGCGGGTCGAATGCCTCGGCGGAACGATCGAGTAGCGGAACGTGGCCCTGAAACACGACTGCGGCATCGAGCAACTGCGAGTAGGAATCCCATTGCACAAGCCACGCGACCCACGCGGCTACAAGGAAGCCCGTGCCCGCGCTCGCTGCACCCCAGAGGTCCGCCGCCCCGAGTCCGACGAGCGCACCCACAGCTCCGACCAAGCCGGATGCTACGAACAGAACAGGCGGATGGACGGGGTCATAGTGCTCGAGCCGGTCGAGAGCTGCAAACGCGTCCATTCGCGTCCGGCGCTCGCCGATCCACGCAGCCACAAGGAGGGCACCCCCGACGATCGCCCCGATCCACATGATCGCAGCCAGTGCCCCTCCTCGGCCGGATTCCGTGCGAGAACTACATCTCCAGGTTATCATCAGCAGCACTGGATCTTCGGTCATCCGGCGACTCCAACGCACCGCTGGCGGCTCCTTGGCCAAGGAAGGCGACGCACACCCTCCCGCGACGCGATTGCAGCGACAAGAAAGCCCGGAGACACCGAATGGCGACGATAGAAGAACTCCAGGACGGAGGCGCACACGGCCTGTCTGTGTTCCGGTTCCAGATTGCAGCACTCGTCGGGCTCTACACAATCATCGTCTTCGGGGCACTGTACCTGCAGGCGCGCTCATCGACGGTGGAAGCACTGCGTTCCCAGGGCGAGTCCTACTTCTACCTTGTCGTCACCACCCGCGCGTGGAATTCGCAGCACGGCGGCGTATGGGTCGAGAAACGTCCGGCTGTGGAGACGAACCCCTACTTGGCCAAGATGGGGATTCCCGCCGACCTTCGCACCGAGAACGGTGTGGACCTCACTCTTCGTAATCCCTCCGCTATGACGCGCGAGGTCTCCGAACTCACCGACATCGGCTTCGGGGTGACTTTCCACCTCACCGGCAAGGACCCAGTGAACCCCGGCAACGCACCCGATTCCTGGGAACACGCTGCGCTCGATGCCTTCGAGGCCGGTGAGTCGTCCGCCGAGACCTTCGACCGGACATCTGACACCCCTGTCTTCCGGTACATGGAGCCCTTGATCGTCGAGGAGTCATGCTTTCAGTGCCACGGAGAGCAAGGCTACAAGGTCGGCGACGTACGCGGAGGGCTGAGCATCAGCATCCCGACCAAGCAAGTAGACGATACGCTTCGCAAGACCGCGACGAATCTCGGGATGCTCGCAATACTCACGCTGGGCGTAGCCGTCGCTGTCAGTCAGGCATTCGTGACTCAACTCCGTCGTCGCCTCGATGTCGCCAACAGTCTGCTGTCTTCGATGGCCGTTACCGACGATCTGACCGGGGTCGCCAACAGAAGGGCCATCATGGCCAGGCTGACGCAGGAGTTCTCACGCTCGAAACGCTCCTCGGAGCCACTCAGCCTAGTCGCGCTCGACATCGACCGCTTCAAGCGCATCAACGATCAGCACGGCCACGCCGTAGGCGACGCGGTGCTCAAGGAAGTCGCCGCACGCATGGGCGACTCTCTGCGCGAATACGACGGCTTCGGCCGAACCGGGGGCGAGGAGTTCCTTGTGATCGCACCCGAAACAGATTCCGAGGCAGCCCTGCGCCTAGCCGAACGAGTGATCTCGCAAGTGCACGCGGGGCCGGTATCCGTGGGCGATCTGGAGCTGACGGTAACCGCCAGCGCCGGCGTCGCAACCATCGATAGCCGCGACGAACGCGGTGACGACCTGCTCGCTCGAACTGACCTGCAGCTCTATCGGGCAAAAGCCGCCGGTCGGGACTGCGCGCGGGCGGGCGAACCGCGCAAGGCGTGACACACAGCCGTGACATATTTCGGGCGTTCTGGTCGACCGCTACGGTCCCCGTCGCGTACTGGTCTTCGGGGAGCTCCTGTTCGTGCCGGCGGCGTTGGCGCTCGCACTGGCCGACACCCTGCCCCAACTGACCGCAATCGTCGGGCTCTGGGCTCTGGCAGGCGCACCGGTCGTCACGTCGAGCGCATCTTTCGCCCCCTACCTCGCACAGCCCGGCGAACGCCTCGAGCGCCTGAACGCATGGATCGAGGGAGCCGGTTCCGCCGCCTTCGTGATGGGCCCGGCCGTGGGAGCGCTGATCGTGCGCTACGGGAACGTGAACTGGGTGTTCGTCCTCGATGCGGCCACCTCCCTCGTTGCAGCGCTCCTCGTCGCGCGGGTGACGCTGACTCTCCCAAAACGCGAGACGGCCGAGAAACGGCATGCTCTTGCCGAACTGACCGAGGGAGCACGAACGGTCTATTCACTGCGCAGCGTGCGCTACTACGTGCTTGCCGGCAGCGTGGTCTGGATGGCGTTCGGAGCGTTCGGGGCCCTCGAACCGCTCTTCTTCCGCGACGTGGTCAAGACCGGAATAGAACAGATGGGCTGGATCAACTCGATCTTCGGCCTAGGTTTCGTGGTAGGTGCGATGCTGCTGCCGCGTCTACCGCGCAAGCTCATCTCCGCGCGCGGGCTTGCGCTCATGCTCTCGCTCACGGGTCTCGGCACCATCGCATACGTTGGCTCTCCGGACCTGCGCATCATCGCGACCGGCGCGTTCGGTTGGGCTATCGTCATTGGCGTGCTCGAACCACTGCTGCGCACGCTCATCCACCGCGATTCGCCGCACAGACTCGTAGGGCGTGTGATGGGAACGGCCGAGGTGCACCGGAGGATGGGTGAGCTGCTGCCCCTCGCCTTCGCGCCGGCACTCGCGACGCGCTTCGGCGTGCAGACGGTCCTCATCGGCGGTGGCCTGCTATCGACACTCATCGGTCTGCTGTCATTTGGCGAGGCTCGGAAGATCGATCGCGAGCTTGCCATCTGCGGCATTCCCGATGTCGAACTGCAGGGACTCAAGGCCTCCGACGAGCCGATATCGCCCAACCCGTAGGTCCTAGTCCTCCTCGGCGAGCCTGCGCTCCCGCTCCTTCTTCTCCTTCATGCTCGCGAGCATCTTCTTGCCGACGACGATCTTGATGTAGCCGATCACGACAACACCGACAGCAATCAGCACCCACCAGTACCATGCCATCGTGCCCACCTCCTTCGCACCTGGCTCCTACTGCGCTGCCATCTGCGCCTGAACGCGGCGGGCGACCAACCCGACAAGCGGGATGAGCGCGATCGTGATGCCCACGGCAACGGTGAGTTCGACCCACACCTCGCTGATGGAGCCACCCATGATCGACACCTGCCAGATGGGCTCGAGAATCCAGTAGAGCGGGAAGAGCTTCGCTATCCATTGCGGCCACTCCGGGAAGATGTAGAAGAGCGTGGGGGCGAACAGGAAGATGCCCAACCCTTTCACCATGCCGAACATGATCGTCGAGTCCTTGGCGAACGTGCCGATGAGCAGTCCGATCATCGATGAGAGGCCCGCTGCGACGATCACGACGACGAGCACCTGGAGCCAGTTCGTCCCGAATGCCTTGTTCAGGGCAAGCGTGGCTGCAGCCAGGACCGTGGCAAGCAAGGTGCCGAGAGCCCATTTCGCGGTGAGAACGTCGGCGATCCTGGCGGGCGTCACGAGCATGGCCATGAGCGTGCCCTGCTCCTTCTCCTCGACCAGATTCGAGCCGGGTACGAAGATGCCGGCCATCACGAGAGCGTAGAACACGATGACCGGCACGAGCCGGACCGAGATAGGCAGACCAGCGGTACCGTAGCTGACCACGTCCACCGTGACGGGCGCAACACTCCCCTCGAGCTCTCGCACCAGGTCGATCGCCGTGACGCTCAAGATGATGCGATTCGAGGCAAGACTCTCGCCGCCGATGAAGAACTGGAGGTCAGGTCTGTCACCGTTCTTGACCGCAGCATCGAACCCGGCGGGAAGAACCAGACCGGCGTCGAGGTCGTTCGCCTCGACCTTGGTCTTGAGTTCCTCGGCATCGTCGAGCAGCGTGAGCGTGATGCCGTCCATCTTCTCGACCTGCGAGGTGATCTCGGAATTGCCATCGTCCACGATGCCCAACCGCGGCTCGGGGCTGAAGAGCGAACCGAACGTGACCTGCAGTATCAGAGTTATGGCGAAGGGAAGAACGATCGCCCACAGGAAGATGGGTGAGCGTGGTCCGAGCGCCAGGTCCTTGCGCAAGACCCTCCATGTGAGTTTCGGACTCATAGTGATTCCACCTTCCGCTTCAGCGCGAACAAGCCGGCTCCGAACAGAAGAACCAGCCACGCAGCGGCGTATGCGAGCGACCCTGCCGAATCGGACCACGTCGCGCCGTAGTTGAACGCACCGACGAGCGTGTTGATGACCGGATACGTGGGAATCGCCTGCACCCACGTCGCCGCTGTGCCGGGGAACATCACCGAGAACGACGGGATGAGCAGCGGGATCGTGAACAGCATGGAGTAGAAGAGCTGGCCCATGAAGTCCTTGCCCGAGGAGCCCACGAAGAGCGCCACGCCCGTGAACATCATCGAGCCCATGAGCAACACTGCCAATACGAGCGACCAGTTCTGACCCGTGAGCCCTCCGACCAGCAGGAGGATGAGCAACCCCTGGCCCAGCGACATCGCGGTGCCGAAGATCGTCTTGGCCAGAAGGAAGTCGCTGATCTTGGCAGGCGTCACGAGCACCGCAGTCACCGTCCGCTGCAGCACTTCCGTCGAGACGAGCGATGCCATCGAGAATGTCTCCATCAGCAGCACCATGAAGATGAGCATGGGGCGCAACTTGTCCTTGATGCTGACCTGATCTCCCGCGCGGTCCGTGCCGAGCACGATCGACTGCTCGTCAGCCATGGTGACCGGAAGCTGCTTGCCCGCCAGCTGATAGGCCGCTTCCCGCACGAAGCTCGTCATCGCACCCTGGATCTCCTCGGGGACGTTGGCGTCAGAGTAGACAGTCACTGTCACGCCGCTCTTGGCGGCGGCGACATCGGCGATGAAATCCTTCGGGAATGCTATTCCAATGTCGAGTCCGAGCTTCTCGGCATCTTCCGGCTTGGGATCGTCGATCTCCGTATCGCGCAAGATCAGCGTGCCGTCGTCAGTGCGCCAGGCCTCAAGCTTGCCCTCGACGACCTTCTGCATGTCGGCCTCATTGTCGAACTCGATGAGAAGCAGGCCCTCCTGCTCCTCGCTCAAGTCCGCCTGGTCGAGTTCAGCGAGCTGCTCATCGGTGGCGCCCATGGCCTTCAGCGAGTCCTTGGCGTCCTCGATCATCGACGTGACCGGCGGCGAGACGGCGAGTGTGATCGTCTCGTTGACCTTCGTCGGCAGGAACGTATACATGATCGGTATCACGATCAGCACGAGCAAGGTCAGGAACAGGTATATCTTGTCCCGCGAGTATGCTTTCAGCTCCTTCTTCAGGAGCGCCCCGACGATCGCGGGGCGTGAGATCGGGCGGCTCATCCCTCCAGCCCCCTGCCGGTCAGCTCGATGAAGATCGCTTCCAGCGTGGCCTCCTCGGTATGGATCGTAAGGAGGTCGGGGGACGCCGCGAGTTCCGCAAGCTTGGCCGAGGAGTCATCCCCGGCAAGCGCGATATGCTCTTCGCGGACTCCATCACCATCGCGCAGACGCACCTTCACGGAGCGGGTCCCGTACTTGAGCTTCAGATTCTCGGCAGTGTCCAGCGCGACGATCTCGCCGTCATTGAGAAACGCCACGCGGTCCGACAGCTCATCCGCCTCGAACATATCGTGCGTGGTGAGCAGAACGGCCGCTCCACGCTCCGCCTCCTCCTTGATGGTCTTGCGAATCGACGCCGAGGTGACCGGGTCTAGTCCGTCGGTCGGCTCATCGAGGAAGAGCACCGTGGGCTTGTTGATGAAGGCGCGGGAGATCATCATGCGCTGACGCATGCCTTTGGAGAAGCTGTGTACGCGGTCCTTGGCACGATCTGCGAGACCGACGCGGCGCAGAACCTCCATGCTGTCCGCGTCCTTGATGCCGAAGAGCGACGCGAAGAAGTCCAGGTTCTCAAGCGCGCTCATGTTGAGGTAGAGATTCTTCTCCTCGAAGCACACGCCGATCTTCGCCTGGATCTCCGGATCATCCTTGGCGATGTCCTTGCCAAGGATGCGAGCCACCCCGCTCTTGGGCGTGATCTGTCCGGTGAGCATCTTGATAGTCGTAGACTTGCCGGCCCCGTTCGGGCCGAGGAACCCAAGAATCTCGCCGGGCTGGACATCGAAGCTGACTCCCTTGACCGCTTCGATATCGCCGTAGCTGAACGAGATGTTCTCGACCTGGATCGCAGGTCCGCTCATCGTCGGTCCCCCTTCGTCGTCTTCCACTTCTCAAGCATCTTCCCGTACTCATCTGCCGCGAACGCGTACATATCGCGCACCTCAAGCAACCGATCTCGCTCCAGCGGCGTCTCCCCCACGAGCGCCAGGCCCTCCTCGGCCAGGTTGCGCATGTCGTCGAGCAGTCCGCGCTTGGCTTCGAACCCGCGTTCCCATACGCCCGGACTCATCTCGTACGACAGCTCTCGCGAACCCCGGCGATGCTTCTTGGTGATGAGCCCCACACCGGCGAGAAGTTGCGTCGCCTGACTGATGGACGCCTTGCTCGCGTGAAGCGCCTCGACAAGCTGTGAAGTCGTCTGTTCAGGTGGGTCGCACACAAGTAGCCATCCCATCACTCGACCAGAGGTCCTCGGGAGTCCGCTGTCGGCCATGAGCGCACCGAACTCGTCGACGACGTGCATGAGGGCTTCGTTGTCTCGCCCGGGCATGGTTCGCCTCGCTCTCAAACATGGAGAAGAACGGGTCGGACAGTCGCATTGGTATTTCCAACATTCAGTATGTTCTAAACGTTCCGTATGTCCATATGTATCCGAAAGCACACGGATTCGTCGCTGACTACTCCTACCCGAGCAGCGGAGCATTCATCGGCTTCGAAATCACCGGGTCGACGGCCTACCATGGGAGTAGGAACTGGCAGCCATGGTGGAGACCGGCGAGCCATTCTGCGCCGAGTGCGGGAGCGCCTCCCCTGACACTGCGCGGCTCTGCCCGAAGTGCGGTGCCCCGAGGAGCGCCGAAGCTGTTCTTGTGTCGCGAGGCTGCGGTCGGACAGGTCAGCACTAGGAGCCTGTCGGGAAAAAGTTGCCGCGCCCTGGCCCAGGTGATGGTGCCCCCGTAGAATGGTGTCGACGGCGAGACGGAAGGTCGACACCATGGCCCGAGAGTTCCTGCCCTACGATCCTGACCAGCTCTTCCTCCTTCCCCCGAGCATGCGGGAGTGGGTGCCCGAGGATCACCTGGTCTGGTTCGTCTCCGATCTGGTGGACTCCCTCGATCTTTCCGGCATCCTCTCCGTCTATGAGAAGAGCGACATGCGGGGCCGCCCCGGTTACAACCCGGTCATGATGACCAAGCTGCTGGTGTACGCCTACGCGGTCGGCAAGCCCTCCTCCAGGGCGATCGAACGGGCCTGCTTCGAGGACATCCCCTTCCGCGTGCTGTCCGCCGACAACCACCCCGACCACACGAGCATCGCCGACTTCCGCAAGGCTCACCTCGCGGCGCTTGCCGGTCTGTTCGTGGCTGTGCTCGTGCTCTGCAGGCAGGCGGGGCTGGTCAAGCTGGGTCACGTGGCGCTGGACGGCACCAAGGTCAAGGCCGGCGCATCCAAGCACAAGGCCATGAGCTACGGTCGCATGTGCACGGCTGAGACCGGCCTCGAAGCCGAGGTCGCCCGCCTGCTCACCGAGGCCGAGACGGTCGACGCCGAGGAGGACGCGCACCACGGCCCCGGCCGTCGCGGCGACGAGCTGCCCGTCGAACTCGCCACGCGCGCGAGCCGGCTGGAGAGGATACGCGCGGCCAAGGCGGCCCTGGAGGCCGAGGCGCGCGAGAAGGCATCAGCCGGGGTCGAGGAGGCGGAGAAGCGAGTAGCCGAGCGTGAGCGCAAGGAGGCCGCACATGGCGGGAGGCTCCCCGGGCGCCGTCCATCAGTCCCGGACCCCGACGAGGCCAGACCCCGCGACAGGGACCAGCGCAACTTCACCGACCCCGACTCCCGCATCATGGTGGACGGTGCGACGGGCTCGTTCGTGGCTGCCTACAACGCGCATGCCGCCGTGGATGAGGACTCGCAGATCATCGTGTGCGCATCGGTGACGCAGCAGGCGAACGACAAGCTGGCCCTCCTCCCGCTGCTCGAACAGATCGAGGGACACCTCGGCGCACTGCCCAAGCATGCGTCCGCGGACTCGGGGTTCTACAACGAACTCGTCCTGGCTGATCCGAGGCTCACGGGCGTCGAGTGCTACGTGCCGCCGGAGAGGCGGATACGGACACCGCTCTCAGACACCATGCGTGAGAAGCTCGCCAGCAAGGCCGGCGAGGCCGTCTACAGGAAACGCAAAGCGATCGTGGAACCGGTATTCGGGCAGATCAAGGAGGGTCGTGGCTTCAGACGCTTCAGCTTCCGGGGACTGAGAGCCGTGAGTCAGGAGTGGGACCTCATCTGCCTGACCCACAACCTGCTCAAGCTCCACCGGGCCGGGGTGCGTCTGAGCCCCGTCTGACCAGGGCCAGAACCCGTCAGCAACGCCGAAGAGACGCCGATGGCGACCTTCCGCGCCGCGAAAGAGCGTCCAGCGCCCGATGTTGCGAGTTCAAGGGCCTTAGAAACGATCGACCTCCGTCGGCCACCTGAATCGCAGGCTATTTCCCGACAGGCTCCTAG
>JAUXNU010000173.1 GCA_030682655.1 Actinomycetota bacterium
GCTTGAATAGACTGCTTGTGCGCACGTCGTCCTCCGTGGCTCGGTTTCCTGACTCTCAGACAAGCCAGTATCCCAAGCTCAGGGGCGACGTGCGTAACTCATTCAGGGCGGATTCTCACCCACACATGTGTCACAAGATCCTTTCAATCGGCCGAGACCGGGTTCGGTGCGGGACCATCCGAGGCAGCACGGTGGCCATACGCAGTAGGGCTGCTGGGTGTTCTCCTGGGTCTGGTCGGTTTCGTGCTCGCGCCGATCGCCGGCGTGGTCTACCTGGCGGGTCCTGCAGTGGGCTATGCGACATACCGGTCGACACGTGCGCAGTCGCCCTTTCGCCACGGGCTCATCGTGGCGAGCGGACTGTTCCTGGCCGGAGCGCTCGTCTTTGGTGCCGGGGCTGCAGTCTCGCTATGGGCATTCGGCAATGGGCGGTTCGCAGCCCAGGAGCTGGGGTCCGGACTAGCGTTCTTCGGCTTGCTGATCGTGCCGTTCGGAGGACTGCTCGTGGGCGGGGTCTCGCTCATCGGGGCGCTTGTTCGCCCGGGAGTTGGAAAGCCCGTTCGTCCGCAGCCGGTCGGGGGGCTTGAGGATCCGGAGCCGTCGAGCTAGCAGCCGTGCGTCCTCCTATGCGCAGAAGACGCGGATGTTGTCTCCGTCTCCGGACTGGACGTTGACTTCCATCTCACGGAGGCTCTCGATGATGTCTTCGATGTCTTCGGGCTTGAAGTTGTTGAAGTCGATCGACATGCCGTGGTCGCTCATCGACTCGTTGATCTGGTCCATCGCCTGCGGCGGAATGAGCGACGTGAGCTTGAGGCCCGCGCGCAGCAACCCGAGGGGAACCTTCACGTCGACGGTGTCCTTGCCGGTGACTTTCACGTACATGAACTTGGGCGTGCCCGAGGGCGCGGGCCCGGTGGGCCAGTCCGCCGACGCGGAGGTCGAGGAAGCAGCGGTCTCCTCGGCCGGTGTCTGAAGGGCGTCGAGCAGTGTCTCGGCTTCGACTGCCGTGATCTTGCCCTCGGCGAGCATGCCGAGGATGCGGGTCCGATCTTCACTCATGATGTCCAACTCCCTTTCTAGATGATTCTGATATTGACGCGGTCGGAACCGTCGACGTCCACGCACGTGCCGCGGCACTCGCCAAGCAGCGACGTGAGGCGCAAGATGAGTTCGGTGTAGCGGTGGAAGCGCGCACCCGCGAGCCACGTGACGATGTCGACGAACACCGTCGCGCAGAGCGCGAGGGCCACGAGCACGAGCAGCAGTGGCCACAACAGGAACAGCGGCAGCCAGAACCACCAGCCCTTCTTGTCGGCCTCCTTCACGCTCACGTAGATGATTGCTGGAGGAAGAATCATCGCCCTCGCCTGAGCCTTTCCGCCGCCTCAGTCGCCGTGAGTTCGCCGCGATCGAGCTGGCCGAGGACGTCCTCGCTGTCCAACGTCGGCTCGATCTCGATCTGCACGAGTTGGAGCTGGGTCGCGACGCGGTTGAGCCGGTTCTTGATGGTCGGGTAGCTTACGCCGAACGCTTTCTCCATATGTTTGATCGATCCGTGGCAGCGGACGAACTCGCCAACGAAGACCTGATCCTCGTAGCGCAATCCCGCCAGAGGCGGCAGCTCGAACTCGCCTTCGATGGTCACGCCGGAGTCGTGCAGGCGAACGCCGGTTACGGCGAACTTGCGGTCTCCGGTCAGATCGGTCAACTCGTGCCATTCGTGTGCCATGAGGGGCCTTTCGTTGAGTTCCTGCGGTCATAGTGTACCCAGGAATCAAGAAAGTCAAGCGAGAACTTAAGAAAATCAAGTTCAGGCGGCAAACACGGGATTGCGCCCGAATGGCCTAGGGCACGCCGGACGGGGTATCGTGGGGGCATGGAGAATCAACCCCCCGTCACGGTTCGCATGTTCGGTCTGCTGCACTCCGCCCGGAGCGCCGCCGGCTTGCCGTCGCTCGTGGAGGTCGAGGTCCCGGCCGACGGCACAACCGCACGCGAGATAGCGGTCAACCTCGAGCTCGATCTCGATATCATCGAGGGCGTGTTCGTGAACCGGACCGTCTACGATATCGGGCACATCGTGCGTCCTGGCGACCGGATAGCGTTCGTGCCACAGGGCACGCCAGGCCCTCATCGCGTCTACCTCGGGCTGTATCGCGCTGGCCAAGAAACGCATAATGATTCTGGCGATACGGCAGACTGACTCCTCTGCCATGGGGAATACAGAATGAAACTCGAATGTCTGGGCGCCGCTTGAGCGTGTCGACGGCGCGTGTGTATGGAGGAGGAATCGTATGAGGTACATCTTGCGTGTCAACATGTCGGACCTCTCGATCACGAAGGAGGATCTGCCTGCTTCGCGGGCACGCTACGGAGGTCGAGTTCTGACTTCCGCGATCGTGTTCGATGAAGTGCCGCCTACGGCCGACCCGTTGGGGCCGGACAACGTACTCGTGTTCGCACCGGGTCTCCTTGGCGGGACGAGCACGCCGAACGGCGGGCGCTTGTCGGTCGGGGCGAAGAGCCCGTTGACCGGCGGCATCAAGGAGTCGAACTCCGGCGGTCAGGCGGCCAACGCGCTCGGGCGTCTGGGCATCGCGGCGATCGTCGTCACCGGCAAGCCAGCCGATCCCTCGGCACGCTACCAGCTCACGATCGAGGCGGACGGGGAGGCTTCGCTCTCACGCATCGACCAGTGGGCCGGGGCCGGCAACTATGCCGTCGCGGATGCGATCAAGGGAACACGTCCCGAGGGCGATCGCTACTCGACCATCACGAACGGGCCAGCCGGCGAGGCTGGTATGAGGGCTGCGGGCATCGCTATCTCGGACATGAAGGGCTACCCGAACCGCTTTGCTGGCCGTGGCGGCCTGGGTGCGGTGATGGGCTCCAAGGGGCTCAAGGCCATCGTCATCTCGGACAAGGGGCTCGGCACGCCCGAGCACGCCGACAAGGAGGCCTTCAGCGCCGCCATCAAGACGTTCTCGGCCGCGCTCAAGGAACATCCGGTCTCCGGCCAGGCTCTGCCGACGTACGGCACGAACGTACTCACGAACATCCTCTCTGAAGCGGGCGGACTTCCGACCCGGAACTTCTCATCCGGCACGTTCGAGGGCGCGGAGGCGACGAGCGGTGAGCGTCAGCGAGAGGTCATCCTCGAGCGTGGCGGCGACGTGCAGCACGGCTGCCATACGGGTTGCGTCATCCAGTGCTCGCGCTACTGGGTCGACAAGGACGGCCACTACAAGACGAAGGGACCGGAGTACGAGACGGTTTGGTCGTTCGGCGCTGACTGTGGGATAGACGACCTCGACGATATCGCCGAGCTCGACCGCGCGTGCGGTGACTTCGGCCTCGACACCATCGAGATGGGCGCCACCATGGCGGTCTACATGGCTTCCGGCGCGCTGGAGTTCGGCGACGGCAAGGGTGCCCTGGCCGCGCTCAAGAGCGTGTTCGAGGGCGGGGAGCCCGGCCGCGTTCTCGGTGATGGCGCCGAGGCGACCGGCAAGAAGTTCGGTGTAAAGAACATCCCTGTCGTTAAGCACCAGGCACTGCCCGCCTACGACCCGCGTTCCGTCATGGGCATCGGCGTCACCTACGCGACCTCCACGATGGGCGCGGATCACACCGCAGGCTACGCGGTCGCCACGAACATCCTGAAGGTCGGCGGCGATGTCGACCCCTTGAAGCCCGAGGGCCAGGTCGAGCTCTCTCGCAATCTGCAGATCGCGACCGCGATGCTCGATTCGTTCGGGCTGTGCATTTTCGTCGCGTTCCCGGTTCTCGATATCCCTGAGGCGTTCACAGCGATCCACGAGATGGCCCAGGCGCACACAGGCCAGGAGTGGGATGTCGATGCGCTCCTGCAGCTTGGCAAGGAAACGCTCGTGTACGAGCGGCTCTTCAACGAGCGTGCCGGCATGGGTACTGCCGACGATCGCCTGCCCGAGTTCTTCATCACCGAGGAGCTTCCGCCGCACAACGTCACGTTCACGGTGACCGATGCAGATCTCGACACGGTGTTCGACTTCGTGCCCGAGGTGGCCAAGGGGATGGGCCTCGCCTAGAACGGCAGCTCGTATTCGTCACTGGTCGTGTACCCCCGCTGAGTTACTCGGCGGGGGTACACTTGTTGCAGGGCGGGGATTCCCCACGGGCGGCCGTCTGGCCGCGTCGCCGGGCATCGGATCTATGAGGAACGAGGTGAGTCGCGCATGAAGGTCGACGTCGCGCTGTTCGCGTCGCTTTCAGGGTTCCATGTCGCGCCCGGCGAAGACCGCACGCGCGCATACGATCTCGCGTCCGGTGCGACCATCGCAGACGTGATCGCCACCCTTGGCCTGCCTGATCAGCCGCGCATCGTCTTCGTCAACGGTCGCCACGCCGAGGAGACCGCTGAGCTGCATGCCGGCGAGCGGCTCGCGATCTTCCCGCCGGTAGCGGGAGGGTAGGGATTGATGATTGCGCCTGACGGATCCAATAGCACAGATACGCGCATTCCCGAACCCGAGTTGCGCGCCCGTTTGCGCGCGTCCTCGGTGGCGATTCTGGGTTGCGGTGGGCTGGGCAGCAATGTAGCCGCGATGCTGCTGCGCTCCGGAGTCCGGACGCTGGCGCTCGTCGACGTCGATCGGGTCGAAGTCGACAACCTGAACCGCCAGCTGTTCTTTCGCGATCAGATCGGGATGCTGAAGGTCGAAGCGCTTGCCGAGACGCTCGACCGCATCGACCCGGACGCCCGACTGACGCTCGTGGACGGTTTCATCGACGCCGCCAGCCTGCCGAGGATCGTTGCCGGCGCCGACGTGATTGTCGAAGCCGTCGACGGCGTGGAGACCAAGACACTCATCGCGGACGTGTGTGGGCGCGAGCTCCCGGACGTTCCGCTCGTGAGCGCGTCGGGGCTCGCGGGCTACGACAGCGCGAACCGCATCGAGACCGTGAGGGTCGCCGACAACCTGTGGGTCGCCGGTGACCTGGAGTCCGACGTCCGCGAGGGCCACGCCCTGCTGGCGTCCCGCGTGATGGTCGCTGCCGCTCACCAGGCGCATGCGGTGATTCGTCTGCTGATAGGACTCGATGGGGAGTAGTGGCACAGCAACATTGCCCGGATCGTCGAGTGCTACACCCCTTGGCGGCACCGCCAGAATGTCGGGTAACCGGTCCAGCATGAGTGAAGGCGGACGTGATGAAGAAGATCAACTGGCGAGTGAAGCTCGGCCTGGGACTCGTCGCGGCTTCGGCAGTCCTGATGGTTGTGCACTACCTGATCTTTCGCGACCTGCACCACCTCGCGATCTACGGGTTCCACGAGATTGCGATGATGCCGATCGAAGTGTTGTTCGTGACGATGATCCTGCACTCGCTGCTCGAGCGTCGCGCCCGTCAGGAGATGCTGCAGAAGCTCAACATGGTCATCGGTGCGTTCTTCAGCGAGGTCGGGTCGGGCCTGCTGCATCGGATCTCAGCACTGGACGAGACGGTCGAGGTCCGCGAGCACTTTCTCGTGAGCGCCGCGTGGGACGCGCGCCGGTACGAGACCGCCAGGAAGGCAGCAGCCGCGTACGACTACGACGTGCAGGCCACGCCGGAGGATCTGCGCGAGCTGCGAACCTTCATCGTTGAGAAGCGGGCGTTTCTCCTTGGCCTGCTACAGAACCCCAACCTGCTCGAGCACAAGAGCTTCACCGATGCGCTGTGGGCGATCTTTCACCTGTCCGAGGAGCTCGAACATCGCAGTGACTTCGCGGGAATGCCCGAGAGCGATCGGCTGCATCTGACCGGTGACATCAAGCGCGCGTACGCGGCGCTGGCCGGGGAGTGGCTCGACTACGCGCAGCACCTGCAGACGGCGTATCCGTATCTGTTCTCATTGGCGGTGCGGACCAATCCGCTCGATTCGAACGCGACGGTGACCGTCAGCTCGTAGGGAGCGAAACGCCGCAGCTGGTTCACGACGCCGGGGCTGTTGGTAGGCGCAAGAGGTAGATCGTAACGCCCGCGGCTGTGAGAAGCATCGCCACATCGCCGACAAGTAACGGAACGAACAGAACAGCAGACGCAATCATGCTCGCCCACAAGGTGAGGACAGCCACGAACTTGGTCCTTCGTCTCAGTCCCTTGCCTTCCAAGTAGTCGGCAATCTGGGGGCCAAAGACCGGATGACCGACCAGCCAGGCATGCAGCCTCTCCGAACTGCGAAGGAAGCAAGCCGCAGCCAGGAGAACGAACGGCGTGGTTGGGAGCACGGGCAGCGCCATGCCGAGCGCGCCGAGCCCGAGGAAGAACCACCCGAATGCCATCAGTGTGTACCTACGCACGTTGTCCTACCGCTTCCGAATAGGCCTCCATAACCTGGCGTGTGATAGGTCCGACCGTGCCGTCTGCGATCACGCGGTCATCGATCCGGACGATCGGAACCACACCGCGCACCGTCGAGGTGAGGAACGACTCGTCGGCGTCGAGTACCTCTTCCAGCGTGACGTCCCGGTAGACAATCTCAATCTGATCCTTCACGACGTCCAGCGCGAATGCCTTGATCGTCCCCGGCAGCACACCCTTGCCGGGTGCGTGGATCTGCCCGTTCTTGACAACCATGAAGCTGGCGGTCGCCGCCTCGGATATGAGCCCGCCGCTGTGGAAGAGCATATCGATGGCGCCGGCCTCATCGATTCGGTCGTGGTTGCTCAGCCACGTCAGGTAGCTCGTGGTCTTCGCAAGAGGGAACTCGCGTTGGTGTTCGTGCAGGACAAGCTTGCCGCCGTCCGTGTAGACCTCGGCGGGTAGCCGAAAGCTGTCGTGGGTGAGGATGAAGAAGGTAGGCGTAGCGGGGTCGTATCTCATCCCATCGGGAGACACGCCGCCCGAGAGTACGAGCCGGATGGTCGCTTCATCCTCGTGCGCGTTCAGCCCCAGCAGCTCGTCGATTGCAGCTGCGATCACTTCGTCTGTGTACGGGACAGCGAGGCCGATCTGAGCTGCCGAAGCGCGTAGCCTCTCCAGGTGCTCTGCGAGCAGGAACGGTCGTCCTTTCACAGTCTCTAGTAGGTCAAAGACGGCGAAGCCGCGCAGGATGCCGACATCGAATGGGGAGACGGTGGCATCCTCGGCGGGCAGGATCCGGCCGTTCAGGTACACGTGTTGCGTGGTCGGCATGGCGCTCCTCGGGATACTCGTCGTTTCCGGCGTGCACTACGGGTTGTTCCCGTACATCCTATCCGACAGGCTAGCGGTTCGCCGAGGGGTGAGCGGGATGGCCGCGCGGGCATGCTGGCGGCTCGATGGGTTTGGCAGGACGGGGTACAATCTCCACATCCCACGGGGGTTGGGGTGTCCGAGGTGTCCGTCGTGCCCGACCCTGCCAAGTTCTTCGACGCGCTCGCGCTCTCGCCGATCGCGGCCGCACAACACTATCCGATCCTGCTCGTCAGCAAGGACGCGATCCCGGCGGCCACGCAGAGCGTCATCGACCAGTTCGACCCCGAGACCGTGGTCGGCGGCGGCGGCCCCATGACGGTCTCCGCTACCGTGAAGAACTCGCTCGGCGCGCTGCGCTGGTACGGGAGCTCGCGCTACACGACGGCGATCACCGTTGCGAACAATGCGATCAGCCGGGGCTGGCTATCGGATTCCGCGGTGGGCATTGCGGCGAAGCTGCCGGATGCGCTCACCGGTGGTGGCGTGATCGGCCGAATGGGCGGGGTGCTCTTGCTCACGAACGGCGACACGCTCACGACCGAGACCGGCAACTGGATTGCCGCGCACAAGGGCAACATCACGAACTGCTACATCTTCGGCGGGCCTAACTCGGTGAAATCGGGCGTCGTGAGCGCGGTGAAGGCCAAGCTACAATAGGGGAGTCCCCGGCCTCGCCTACTGCTGGTGACCGACCCCAGGGTGACAGCGCATGCACACCGCGTCGAGAGAGTCGGCACTCAGGGCCACGGTCGACCACGTGGACTCCTCCGCGTCGTCGAAAGTGAACGCCTAGAAGCTTCATGTCGCCGGGTGGTCCCGAGTGCGGGAAGTCCGAGCGGACATCTGCCAAGGAGGACCGGTCGAGGGCGTAGTCCTCGGAGCCGTAGTGGCACCGCACACAGGGGTCGCTGCTTGATGCCGGAGCGAGCCCCGATCGGTGACACGTATAGCACTGGCCGGGGCCGCCCCCTGCATCGGGGAGAGGGCACGGGTGCGTGCGCTCGGCGTGCACGGTGCCGCCGAGCTCCGCTGGGGCTTCCTGCGCGCCTCCCAGCATAAGGTCGTGGCAGTCGGCGCACCACCACGACAGGGTGGAGGTGTCCACGCGTGTTCGGTCTTGCGCGAAGTCCTGCACCACCCAGCGCGGCCGGGTGGTGGCGACGCCGTTTGCCGTGTAGGTGCCATCAAACGAGCTCGTCGTGCTGAAGTTGACGCCTGCGCGCGCCGTGTTCTCGATTGCGTTCACGGGAGCTTGCTCGGGGTACGTGCCATCGGAGCGCGGAGCCTGCCCGACTGCGCCAGAGGGGCTGCGCCTCAGGAGCTTGTAGCCTGCCCCATCAGAGGATGCGTCGCCCGGTTGCCACAGCATCCGGGAGTTTCCATGGGGCTCGTGGCAGTTCACACACCGGAGCGAGACGGGGCCCACACGCAGCCAGCCGTCGCCGTCCTTGGCGGGAACGAGGCGGTACATCTGCGCGGGCTGCGGGTCGTAGCGGCGCACGACGATGGCGGAGCGCGTGATGCGCCCACGAGCATCCACGGTTTCGAGCCACACGGTTTCAGCATGCTGGGACGCGGATGAGCCGGGGATCTCCGGCGCGGCGCCCAGTGTGTGACCCGATGCGGCCATAATGCCTGCGGAATCAGCGTCGTAGACGGAGGTGCCGGAGTGCGTGGACTCAACGTGGCAGTAGATGCATGCGTCATCGGCGTAGTCCGGGCGCACGAGATCGTAGCCGCCGGCGACGGCGGCATGGCAAACGTCGCAGCGCCCCGACGTGGAGTAGCCTCCGTGTGGAGATATCGTTTGCAGCTCTTCGGCTGATGCTTGAAGCGGGCTGGATAGGAATGCTGCGAGTGCCACAAGGCAAGCGAGAGCGCGTAGCCCTCCGGTCATGCCGGAAACCGGTCCCCCTGCTCACGGTGAAATACCGCGAATCTCGTGCCCGTCGGCTCCCCCGAGTCGTCGGACCCCCTCATGTGTGTGAGCGCATACTAGCGCAGGACGGGGCTGCGTGGGGCGAGTCTGAACAAGGCTGAGGTGGAGAGAGTGCGGCTGTGCCGCTCCTTCGGCGCTACTCGTTCGGGGCCTCCGACGCCGCGAGAATCCTGTCAGCCGTGCTCCGGGAAGTCTGACCGAGGAGGCGGGTGTCCGGGCGCTCTACGCGCCGATATGGGTCCCGAGCACGGTTCTACGCAAGTGTTCTGCGTATGTACTCCAGCTCCGCGTCGCCCTCAGGCTCGAGTTCGAAGTCGAGCTGCCCGATCTCGACGATGGCACCCGTACGCTCGTTGTGGATCCAGATCATCGTTTCGTTGGCGATGAGCTCCACACGGTAGGCGGGCTCCGGGAACAGATCTGCCAGCCGCTCGGCCCGATGCTCCATGTCTGCGTTCACTGTCGTCACCTTCTTTCGACATGCGAAGACAGGGAATACGGTGTACGTGCCCGCCGCACTGGGACCTAAACTTCTACGAGGTCAATCGCATGGGGAGGATCGATTCGCAGCTTCTACCGATAACACGATGTGAATGCGGTCACGAGTGCAACCGCTCGTGACACAAGATCTGTCCGTGGGGAGGGTCCGCTCCGCTCGCCCCATGATCGCTCGGTGGGCGCGTGCGCTTGTCCAAGACTGAACAACTGTTTAGACTACTGAACATGAGTTCAACCAAGACTGACGACCGCACAACCAAGGCACGCATCCGGGATGCGGCGATCACCTGTGTCGCCGAGCACGGTGTTGCGGCCATGACGGCGCGCAATGTGGCCAAGACCGCCGGAGTGTCTCCCGGGCTCGTGATTCACCACTTCGGGTCGATGGAGGATCTTCGCGCGGCGTGCGATGAGAGTGTTGCCGCACGCATCCGGCGAATCAAGGAGGATGCGGCGGCAGCAGGCGTGGCCATGGATCCGATGGAGGCACTCAAGCAGCAGTCCGAGGGTCCCTCGTTGACCAGGTACCTCGCACAAGTTCTCACAGACAGTTCTCCTCGTGTCGATGCGCTCGTCGACGAACTGGTCGCTGACGCCGTCGACTACTCGGAGCAGATGGTGGAGTCGGGCTTGATGAAGCCCACCGCGTACCCACAGGGCCGCGCGGCGATCCTGGTTATGTGGTCGCTCGGCAACCTGGTGCTCGGTCGCCACCTGGAGCGGCTGCTCGGTGTCGACGTCACAGAGACACCCGAGGATCCGACCACGGCGAGCGCCTATCTGGCCCCGACCCTGGAGTTGATGCACGACGGAGTGATGACGGATGCTTCATTCGAGCTGATGCGAGATGCCTTCGTCACGGGCGAAGCAATCTCTGACGAGGGGAAGGGAGCGGCTTCATGAGCAGTGTCACCATCAAGACCGAGGGCCTCACCAAGCACTACGGAAAGGTCGAGGCTCTGGTTGGTCTGAATCTCGAAATCGCGGGGGGTGAGATCTTCGGGTTCCTTGGCCCTAACGGGGCGGGCAAGACGACCACGATCCGCACGATGATGGACGAGATCAGGCCGACCTCCGGCAAGGCCTCGATTCTGGGGATGGACACGCACGAGAAGTCCGTTGAGATCCGCACGCACATCGGCTATCTGCCAGGCGATCTGGCGATGTACCCGAACCTCACCGGCATGGACACGATCACCTACTTCGCCAATCTGCGCGGGGGCGTCGACTACAAGCACGTTGATGGGCTTGCCGAGAGGCTGGACGCGGACCTCTCAAAGAAGGTGGGGGACCTCTCCTCGGGAAACCGCCAGAAGGTCGGTCTCATCCAGGCATTCATGAGCAAGCCCGAGGTCCTTATCATGGACGAGCCCAGCTCAGGCCTCGATCCGCTCGTGCAGCGCGAACTCCAGAAGATGATGCGCGAGGTGGCCGATGGGGGATGCACCGTGTTCCTGTCGAGCCACACGCTCTCCGAGGTCCAGCGTGTCGCTGACCGGGTCGGCATCATTCGCCACGGACATCTCGTTGCGCTTGAGGCTGTCCACGAGCTGCGGGCGAAGGCGATGCGCCAGGTCGAGCTCGAGCTCGATGCGCCGGCAGACGTGTCGGTGTTCGAAGCAGTTGAGGGCGTGCGTGACGTGAGGGCTCAGGGCAACCACGCGCTCATGACCTTCGGTGGCGACATGGGCGCGCTCCTCAAGGCGATCGAGGGGCGATACACCATCGTCGATATCAGCACTCAGTCCGCGGACCTCGAAGAGATCTTCCTCACCTACTACCAGGATGAGGAGGTGTCCTCCTGATGCTCACGAGCGTCTTTCTCAAGACCATGAGGGATCGCTGGAGGGGCTGGACGATCGCCCTTCTCAGCATGGTGGCGATGGGCGCAATGGCGATGGCGGCCTACCAGAACATCAACCCCGCGGTCTTTGCCAGCATGCCCGAGGCCTACCTCTCCCTCCTCGGGCTTCAGGGCGAGATGGACGTCGGTGCGCTCTCCATCAGCGTCGTCATGGGCAGCTACGGCGCCATGGTGATTGCTTCAATGGCGTTCACCATGGGTGCGGCCGCGATCGCGGGTGAGGAGCGCGATGGAACTCTCGGCCTGCTGCTCGGCAACCCCAAGAGTCGCAGCCATGTGCTGGTAGCCAAGGCGCTGTCGATGATCCTGTTCACCGCGGTGACCGTGGCGCTGCTCGCGGGTGCAACGCTGCTTCTTGCGAGCGTGCTCAACGTCTCGATCGGGGATATGGATGTAGCCGCCCTGGGCGTGCATCTGTTGGCGAACTGCTTGTTCTACGGGTTCCTCGCGCTGCTCATTGGCTCGTGGATCGGCAATCGTGGGGCTGCGCTTGGCATAGCCATCGGCGTCATGGTCGTGTCTTTCCTCGGCGTAGGGCTTCTGCCTCTTCTCGAAGGCGGCAAGGACTGGGTGAAGATTCTCCCGGGGTACTACTTCGACGGCAGCGGTCCTTTGTACAACGGCATCAAGTGGAGCGACGTCGGAGTACTGCTCGGTGTGTCGACGTTCTTCGGTGCGGGTGCGATCGTTGGTGTGAATCGGCGGGACCTCAAAGGTCAGTCCACCGACGTCACAATCATGGATCGGATCCGGGCCAATCCGCTGACCGACAAGATCATCGGTCGGCTCGCGGGAGCAGCTCGCGTCTCGTCGGTCTGGTTCAAGACGGCGTCCGAGTATCAGACGACGTTGTTGGTGTCGGCGGCATACATGTTCCTGATCCAGGGCTTCATGCTTGGGCCGTTCTACTCGGTGATTCCTGAGGAGACCCGTGCTATGGGTGACCAGCTTCCCGAGCAGATGATCGCCATCTTCGGAGGTGGCGATCTGAGCACCCCGCAGGGTTGGTATCAGATCGAGACGTTCGGGATGATGGCTCCCGTTGTCATCATGATCGCGACCATCGCAATCGGCGCGGGCGCCATTGCGGGCGAAGAGTCCAAACGGACGATGGGCCTTCTGCTGGCCAATCCGATCAGCCGCGCGCGCATCATCGCCGAGAAGACGTTCACCATGCTGCTCTTCGGTTCCCTCGTGGGTCTGGCGACCTTCGGGGGCGTTGCGCTCGGCTCCATCGTCGGAGACCTAGGAATCGATGTCGGGTACATTGCCGCAACGTGCGTGCTGGCGACCCTCGTGGGCATGTTGTTCGGTGCCTTGGCGCTGGCGGTCGGGGCGGGGACGGGGCGCAAGAAGGTGGCGATGTGGGTGGCCATAGGCGCAGCCACCCTGACGCACGTACTCAACTCGCTCGGCGAGATCAACAGCAACCTCGCGGGCATTCAGAAGCTGTCGCCGTTCTACTACTACTTGGGCAGCGATCCGCTCAACAACGGCATGGACTGGGTCGGGGCGGTGGTGCTCGCAGCGACAACGGTGGTACTCATTGCGGCGTCATTCGTGCTCTTCCAGAGGCGGGATATCCGACAGAGGGACTAGCGCTCCGGGAGTGTGTTCGCTCGCAACGACGGAGGCTCCGGCCGTGATGGCGGGGCCTCCTTGACCCGTTGCCCCTCTTCCGCCCCCTCGGTATACTCGCCTTTGCGCTCTGAGCGGCCTCGGGCTGCTCGCGCCATCGCGGAGAGGTGGCAGAGTGGTTGAATGCGGCGGTCTCGAAAACCGTTAGGCGGGTATCCCCCGTCTCGGGGGTTCGAATCCCCCCCTCTCCGCCAGGAAGAACTGAAGACGCCCGCTCCTCGTGATGAGGGGCGGGCGTCTGCTTTGTAGCGGGCTACTGCTCGCTCTCGCTCGCGTTCTAGTTCAAGTCGACTCTCGTGTGCCCTTTCGTCCAGTGGACCTTCGCGAGGTCGTCCATCAGCCACTGGTAGCAGATCTCTGTGATCGGTCGCTTGCCGAAGACATCCAGAACCGTCATCGTCACGTCGCCGAGCGCGACATTCGCAAGGTCTGGTCGGTCCTCCGCAGCCTGGCGAGCCTCGGCGGCGAGATCCTCGAACGCAGGCACTTCGTCAACGATACTGACGGTCACTCGGTTTTCGCTCTCGGTGGGAATGGGGAGGAGATGCCACGTCCCGCCCGGACCAGGCCAGCCACCTTCGGAGGTCCGCAGGAAGAACCGGAGATCGACCGGGAAGAGCGTGGCCTTCCGTAGGTGCGGCGAGAGAGGTGCAAGAAGCCCCGTGCTCAACTGCTCGTATGACGACAGCGCACCCGAGTACACGGACTCGACGCGGAGACGCAACTGCTCGTGCGTGAAGAAGCTCCAGACCCAAGAGGGGGAGCCAGCCGGTCTGGCATCCGGAAGCGGCCACGGCGCCTGGAGGAACTCCTCGCCCGCCTCGGTAAGCGCCGCAAGGTGGGGTATCAGGGCGAGCAGAGGCTGCTTCAGCCCGGCCGTGGGGCCCACGAAATGGCAGTCCTCTGGCAGGTTGAGTCGCTCGATTGTACGCGTGAGCTCTGCAACGCTGACCGGCTCACCGGTCCAGTCTCGACCAAGCACAGTCCTGGCGGCGAGCCAGGCGGCCTCTCTCGCGATTGGGCCTTCGGCAGCGAGAGGTAACCCTTCTCTGAGCAGGGCGGTCAGCTCATCGCGAATCTCCCCGTGTGCCCAAGACCACGGCCATGCGGGGCTGGGGCTCGGCGCTGCGCTGCGCATGTGTATCCACGGCAAACGACGGGGTGCGCCCCACCCGATGTCCTCCTTGGCGAGGGCCACCACTCGGGGCTGGTCAGGAGAGCTCCGGAGCCAGGCGACAGTGAGCATTGGCTCGTCCACGTAGGTGCCAACGGCCGCCACATCTCCGCTAGCGTCCACCGGAACAATGAGGTCGCCGAGCTGTCCCAGCGATCCGTGGAAGGCGACCATGGCTTCACGAACGAAGAGACCGGCCTCTTCGGAACTCGGGAGCGGAGGTCTTGCGGCCCCTGTCGCGAACTGAGGCGTTCCGGACTCGACAAGATCGCCAACAAGGCCCGGGTCCACGGCTACGATTGCGCACAAGACGTCGTGGATGAACCTGGTCGGAGCCATGCTCAGCAGAGCGCGCAAAGCTCCGCGCCAGCGGGAGAGACAGTCGCGGTCCCCAAGGAGTTCCTCCACGGAGACCACGCCCTCGAGTAACGCACGCGCTGCGAACCATTCCTGTAGCAGCATCAATACGAACTGCACGCTGCCGTTGTCGGCAATGACCAGGCCCGACTCCAGCAGTGGCGTGAGGTCGCCGGTGTGAGGAAGGTCGCGAATCGCCGCAGGTCCGCTCCGCTTGGTCGATTCAACAGCCATTACCATCAGCCATCGTTGTGCCTCATCGTACGATCGCAAGCCGTCCCTGAGTGCTCGGACCACTAGATGTTCAACCAGTTCTCCGGTCGTGGTGGGTGCGTGCGGATTCGTTCTGAGCCAGAGGCCGATCAGCAGCGCAAACAAGGGTAGCGTCGCTGCTTCACGGATGCTTTCGGGCCAGCGAGCAAGGTCCCACTCACGAAGAGGCCGTCCGGCGCCGACCGAGGCCAGAGACAGGGCCTTTTCAGCAGATAGAGGCTGGAGGCTCACCGACTCGCCCTGGCGGATCTCCAGCGAAGTCGCCCTGGTTGTCAGGAGCACGGCTGCCTGCATCCTCGCGGCGAGTGCCCTCGATTCGTCGAGAATGCGTCCAGCACTCCCAAGATCTAGTTCGTCGAGCCCGTCGACTATCAAGGTCAATGCGGGTGAAGGCGGGTTCCCGATAGCGACAACTCGTTTGCGCACTTGGTCAAGTAGATCGGCTTGCGCCAGGGTGCGCGAATCGAGCCATACCGGTACGGCCTTCGCCTCCGACATGGCAGCGCGGACGGCCCGCTGAAAGACGCTTTCCGCAAGAATCGACTTGCCGGCACCGAGTGGGGCAACTAGAACGCCTACGTGACCGGGGCCGAGTGTGCCCTCAGGCAGTGACCGCTGCACAGGCAGAACATCCGAGAGTCGCGCCGCGTCTTCGGGGGCTACGCCCGCGGCAATCAGCCGCGTGGCAACTCGGTGCTGGGAGCCCGAGAGGAGGCCCTCAAGTAGCGATTGTCGTGTTGGCTCACGGCCGAGCGTCCGCTCCACCGTTGAAGCCGTCTGCTTGGCAGCAATGAGGGTGCTCATGACCGCGTCTCGCGAGAGAGACTCACGGAAGGCGTTCAGAAACGCGATGGCAAGAGACTCGTCGTCTGGGTCGCGGCCGTCGAACCGCGACAGCTCAAGCTCGCTCGGCATTGTTGGCTCCCGAATGCCTAGAGCCTCTTCCACCAGGAGCCGCCAATTCGCCTCACGGGCGAGAAACGACTCGTCGACTGGCGCGATGAGCCCCCAACTAGCATTCGACTCATTGAGCGATGCCAATGCCAAGTCGTAGGCGGAACGCATGCGTCGTTCAGTCTCCTCGCCAGGATTCGGCCCGCCAAGCAACGGGATCGCGGACACCGCTGAGAGAGCCAGGCCAATTGCCTCGACGACTGTCACCCGAGCCCCCATCACCAATGACGATCAAGACATCGCCGAGGACAAGTCACCAGTCGATTGTAGCGTCTAGCGCCGACGGTGGGTGCCGTGTTTCCAGCATCTCTCGGCCTCAATCTACTAGGCCCTCCCGATTCACTTCGAATACCTTGACCTCGCTGTTTCGCGTTCTGTTGCTCTCGACTCTAGCGCGGCGGAGCGCACAACCTTTGGAGGTTTCCCGCAAGAGTGAATAGGGGTATGCTATTGATGTAGATGGCGAAATATTTCGTATGATATCGACTAATTAGGAACGGAATCAATTGATGACCAGCAAGGTGAGAGATCTCCGAAAAGGCCTGCGCATCAGCCGAAACGAGCTTGCACGCAGAGCCGGTCTTACCGCCCAGACAGTAGCTAGGGCAGAGAAGGGCGAGCCGGTGAGTGAGCTGACCCAGGAGAAGTTGTCCGCTGTGTTCGAGCTTCCTGTCGAGAGTGTCTTCCCTGACTAGTCGGCCATGGTATAGTACTCGATTGTCGCAGCATTCAGGAGGAGAGTGTGGGAAACATGAGGCTTCGCGTGATACGCAGGGCCAAGTGGACGGTCGCCGACCTCAGTACACAGGAGGTGCGTGGTGATCGCGCTGGTGCGACCGTACCGAGTGGCGGTGACGGGTCGTGCTTCGATGATTCGCGCGCTCTTGAGCATGCGGCGAATTCGGCGATGCAGAACCGGACGGCACTTAGCGAGTCGCTAGATCTAGCGCGACGCCTGCTGCACGGCTGAGCCAGCCTCACGTTGGGGTTTGCGCTGTCGGAGTCGGGGCTTGCCTCGGCTCCTTGCCTTGGGGGTCAGGGGATGAAATGCGGCTTCTCGTTCCGGGATACCACATCGGTTTGTACCGCATCAGGCCCGGGCACGAGCCTGATGCGGAAGCGCGGCTGCTAGAGGCAGGAGTCCTGTGTTTCCGAGCCCTCGGGACCTTCGATCTCGTGGCATTCAGGCCGCTTGGTCTGCTGGACGAACGCTTTGACCTGATTCTGCCGAGTGACCTGCTTGGCTGGTGGGACATCAGGTGCTTCCAGTCGGATCTGGATCCCGAGCCTCTGATTGACTGGCTCGCCGCACAACCGTGCCTGACACTCACCCTCGCGAAACTTCGCCCCCATAAGGGCACAGTCGTGCAGCTCTCCGACGAGATGGAAACCGTTGAGTCAGTGGTAGGGGGGTACGCAAGTCGAGTCCTCCATACCTTGGGTTGGCATGAGCTTGCAGTTCTGGGCGGCGGTCGGGATCTTGGTGCGTTGCTTGGTGAGGTCACCGACTTGCGACAGACGCTTTCGTCGAACCTGAGCGCGACTATTACCATTCCGCTCTTCTCGACCGCGGATACTCTCCTAGCTCAATGCGAGGGTGATCTTTCGTGTGTGGTCGGGGTTCGTTCTCGTCCAGCCGCGGAAGCAACAGTGGCGGACTACTGGTCATCACGGGGCGAGCTATCGAACGTCTACGGTGACCGCGATGTCCTTGTGCGGAGAGATGGGGTTTCGGCAGAGCAATTGATGGGAGAGATTTCTGACTTCCGGAAGCAGTTCGCTGACAGCGGCCTGGTGGATACGTCGACCGAGGTCGTAAGCCCTCTTGCGCAAGGGGCGAGCAGTCCGCCGATCGCCACGGAGTCGCTCTTGTCGGCTGCGGCTGAAGCGCTTGCCGATGAACTGGCGGCGATTCCATGCACGGACGTGGAGACAGCCAACGCAGCCGTTTCTATGGGCTCGACCCTGGCGGTTCTATCCAGGGATTTCGGGCTCGGCTCGCTTGGGGTTGAGCAGGTGGCGTCCTTCCAGCTCCTCCTTGAGGAGATTCAGGCCGAGGATCCGGGCGCAGTGCCCGGTAGACGCGTCGGCTTCCGCATCAGGCTCCTGCGCGCCCTGCGCAACCTTGAGCTATCGCTAGTCCAACGGTCTGGCCAGTCGGACGATAGCAGCATCACTGGCAGTGGTCTGCTCGGACCATTCTCTCTGACGGGCGCTGACGCGAGGTTGGCGGCTGCCGCCGCGGCTTGTCCCTTCGAGCTACTGCTCGCGCTCAAGGAGGACGGCCGACCGACGGTACCCAGGTTCAACGTGGTGTTCGGAGGCTCGTATTCGCCGGCGTACCTTGATGGGACAATCTCCTATCCGCAGACGGTCTGCTATCGTCCGGGCGAGGAGTGGTGGCGTATCGGGCACGAGGTTGCACACGCATGGTACGGCTTGTCTGACTTCAAGAACCTCCACCGTGCGACATTCGAGGATCTTGAAGACCATATGCGCGAGTGCCTTGGGGACTTCATGACGGTGTACCCACTCCATTTCGACACCTGGATGGAAGAGCTGTACGCCCAGTGGTTCGACTACAACATCTGCTTCCAGCGCAACAGAGACCTGTATCTTCGGGCAATCTGGACCGCCTGGATCAAGGTTCCCCGTGTGTGGGACCGCGGTACGGAATACCTGCTCCGGTCACTGTGTATGTTCTGCTACGACTGTCTTGAAGAGTGGGACGCGACCGCGACCGACGAGACCCGCTACATATCTTGGTTGGAAGGCAAATTCCAGGAGATGACTGAGCTAGTTCGTGGGACGGTGCCAGGGTTCAACGAGCTCCTCAAGAATGCGCGTCACCACGTGAACCAGATTCTTACTCTCGCAGCAGTGTACGGACTTCCTACCCTTGCATTCTTCAGTTCGCAAGAGGTGCAGCTTAGGGCACTGTTCGAGCCCCCCAAAATGGCGGCAATCCTTTCGCAGGTGGACATCCTCGCGGACGGTGGCCTGCTCGAAACCATGCAAGACATACCTCAGACTCTTGTGGAGGTGTATCGGCGCACCGCGGATGGCGCTTGGTGTGGCACTGCTGACGCAGCGCTGGTGCTCTCCCTCTGGAACTACGTGAACGTGGTCGAAGGCTCGATTGCCTCGTCGCTTGACGACTACAAGGAGTAGCGGCAGTGAACGTGCAGCCGAGGAGGATACGAACTGACTACGAGAAGCGACTACCGCTGCTAGAGGGGTTTCGTGAGTCGACAGTGTTCGTAGTGGCCAGGGAGTTGCGGCTCTCCAGAGTGGAGTACCTTCGCGTCGAGTCCCGGGTCAAGGAGTTGAAGTCCATCATCGAGAAGGCCGAGAGGAAGGGTGTGAGCGACCCCCTCGATGCCTTTGATGACATCGTTGGACTCAGGGTGGTCACATACCTGAAGCGCGACATCGAGACCGTCAAGGCCGCCATGGCTTCATGCCTCGACGTCATAAAGATCGACGACAAAGTCAACGAGCTGCCCACACCCGAGAACTTCGACTACCAAGCCATCCACCTGACATTTCGGTTGCGCGATCACTACAAGGGACCTCACTACGACGATTTCAAAGGCATGGTCGGAGAACTCCAAATCCGGTCCGCGGCCATGGATGCCTGGGCCGTCGTCGCACACGGGCTCGCGTACAGGTCCGACCAGGAGTTGCCCCCCGAACTCCGGCGCAAGCTCGCAGCCGTCAGCGCCGGGTACTACATGGCAGACGAAGCCTTGGACGATGTGGCGAACGCCAGCGATGCTTTGCGGGAAGACTGGGAGCGGGCAATCGCCGAGGCGGACCTCGCGGCGGTTGGGGTCAACACACTCTCGCTCACCGAGTACTTGTCGCTTCGGCTCTCCGCCCGCAGGGTGACCGACGCCGCGATTGTTGCAGGTATTGCCTCTGAGCTCGCCTGTCACGGATACGCCACGATGGACCAAGTGGAGGCGTCTCTTGGCTTCGGGCTGAAGGCAGCCGAAGCCCTGGAGAGTGATCGGTTGGCCCGAGAGGAAAGGACAGCGCCCTACTCTGCTGGTCCTTTCTTGCTGCTGGCCGTCAACCTAGCTGACGTTGAGTTCGCTTCGAGGCACGGGGAAGACGTGCTCGTGCGCGAGAGAGATCAGTTTGCCCACCTTGTGAAGGACTGAAGTTGGGCTCTTGGCATTTCGCTCGTGCAGCTTGGCTCAACCGAGCAGATGTGTGAATCCGTACCGACGATCCCCCTCGAAAACCGTTAGGCGGGTATCCCCCGTCTCGGGGGTTCGAATCCCCCCTCTCCGCCAGGACGAACGCAACGGGCCAGCACTCCTGGAGTGCCGGCCCGTTGTCTTGTCGCAGACTACTGCAGGACCGCGTCCGCGGCCTGGACGAGGCCATAACCGTACAAGACGTCTTTGTCGGCCGAGCCCAGATCGAGCGCGCTGGACTGCAGATGCGAGACGATCTCGTCCGGGTCCCAGCCGTCCGTATCGGCCTTGATCACGAGGGCTGCGACGCCGGCCACGTGCGGCGCGGCCATCGACGTGCCGGACATCGTCGCGTACCTGTCGCCCTTGTATGTCGAGTAGATGTTCACGCCCGGCGCCACCAGATCCACGTGGGGGCCGTACGTGCTGAAGGATGCTATCGCGTTGACGGAATCCACTGCGCCGACTCCGACGACACCGGCGTAGGCAGCAGGGTAGAAGCTCTGCAGTGTCCCGGTGTTGCCGGCTGCCGCCACGATGACCGTTCCACTCTCATAGAGGGTCGTGCATGCGTCCTGGAAAGACTGCACGTACACCGAGGAGCCAAGGCTCATGTTGACGACGTCTATGTCGTTGTTGTTGCACCATTCGAGCCCCGCAATGATGTCGGAGGTGTAGCCAGACCCCTTGCGGTTCAGTACCTTCACGGCGTACAGGTCGATGTCGGACCCGACGCCGACCACGCCGATGGTGTTGTCGAGCGCGGCCACGATTCCGGCCACGTGCGTTCCGTGACCGTTGTCGTCCGCGTAACTACCCGTGTAGACGACCTCGCTTACGCCCCCGGCGACAGTGAGATCGGAGTGCTTGACGTCGATCCCGGTGTCGACGATGGCGACCTTGACCCCGTCACCGGTGTTCTCGTCCCACACCTGGTCGGCCTCGATCTGGTACATGTTGGCCGGCACGATCTCCGCGGCAGGTGCGGGCGTCGGCTTCTTGACTGCGTAGACGAGGGCGTCACGCTCGACGTACTCAACACCTGTCAGCCCTCGAACCGCACGCTCGGCCGCCACCTCGGGCAGCATGAACACTGCGCCGTTCACGAGTGGCAACGACCTCAGCTTCACGCCACCGAGTCGCCCGATCGCCTCCCCGGCAGGCGCGTTCGCGCCCGGCTTGAACACAACGATGCTGCGGACCCCCCCACGATCCGCGAGTGTCGCGCCGGCAGAAACAGCCGTCAGGCTCGTGAGCAGGAGGGCCAGCACGACGATGATGCCTAGCGTCTTGCGCTTCACGCCAATCACCGTCCTCATCGTCACTTCCAGGGTGTGCCAGAACTGCACTCGTACACACCAAGCATACCCACGCCGCGCACGCCCACTATCCGCCGAACGGATGAATCTCGACGGTGTTTGTGAGATCGATGTGCATGCGTTGTGTGGGGGTGCTACGGCGGATGAGCACGGACGACTCGTTCCGAAAGCGCCTGGTAGGCACGCCCGGGAGCTTCTGTGCTATCTTCGCCCCCATGGACAACGAGACTGCATCATCACCCGAGCGCAGCGATTTCGTCCGCGAGATCGTCGGCGCTGACCTGCGTGAAGGCCGGATCGAGAGCGTCGTCACACGCTTCCCTCCGGAGCCCAACGGCTACCTCCACATCGGCCACGCGAAGTCGATCTGCCTGAACTTCGGTATCGCAGCCGAGTTCGGCGGGCGCTGCCACCTGCGCTTCGACGACACGAACCCGGTGAAGGAAGAGCAGGAGTACATCGACTCCATCGAGACCGACGTCCGCTGGCTCGGGTTCGACTGGGGCGAGCACCTGTACTTCGCCTCGGACTACTTCGAGCAGCTCTACGAGTGGGCCATCCACCTCATTCGCGAGGGAAAGGCCTACGTCGACGACCTCTCCGCCGATGAGATCCGCCAGCACCGCGGCACGCTCACCGAGCCCGGCACGGACAGCCCCTGGCGAGATCGACCTGCCGAGGAGAGCCTCGACCTCTTCGAGCGCATGCGTGCCGGTGAGTTCCCGGATGGGTCGCGCGTGCTGCGTGCGAAGATCGACATGTCCTCGGGCAACATCAACTTCCGCGACCCGGTGATGTACCGGATCGTGCACGCCGCGCACCCACGCACCGGCGATGCGTGGTGCATCTACCCGTCGTACGACTTCGCACATGGTCAGTCCGACGCCATCGAGGGCATCACGCACTCCGTCTGCACCCTCGAGTTCCAGGACCACCGGCCGCTCTACGACTGGTTCGTCGAGAACCTGCCCGTGCCCTCGCGGCCGCACCAGTACGAGTTCGCGCGCCTCAATCTCACGCACACGGTGCTCTCCAAGCGCGTGCTGCTGCGGCTCGTCAACGAGGCGCACGTACGCGGATGGGACGACCCGCGGATGCCGACGCTCTCGGGCATTCGCCGCCGCGGATTCCCTGCCGAGGGCATGCGCGACTTCGCCGACATGATCGGCGTGGCGAGGTCCGACAGCGTGGTCGAGGTCCAGATGCTCGAACACGCAGCACGGAACGTACTCAACCGCACGTCGCTGCGTCGCTTCGCCGTCCTCGATCCCCTGAAGGTCGTCATCGAGAACTACCCCGAGGGGCAGACCGAGGAGATGGAGGTCGTCAACAACCCGGAGGACCCCGCCGCCGGCACGCGGCAGGTGCCCTTCTCGCGGGAGCTGTGGATCGAGCGCGACGACTTCATGGAAGACCCGCCAAAGAAGTTCTTCCGCCTTGCTCCGGGCCGTGAGGTGCGGCTGCGCTCGGCGTATTTCGTCACCTGCAACGATGTCGTGAAGGACGCAGACGGCAACGTCATCGAGCTGCGGTGCACGTACGATCCGGCCACCCGTGGTGGCGCAGCGCCTGACGGCCGCAAGGTGAAGGCCACCCTGCACTGGGTGTCGGCCTCTCACGTAGTGCCCGCAGAGGTTCGTCTCTACGATCACCTCTTCAGCAGCGCCTATCCGGGGACCGACGGTCGCGAACTCTTCGACGACCTGAACCCCGAGTCGGAGACCGTGCTGCGCGGTTGCTGGGTCGAGTCCGTGCTGGCCGATGTTGCCGTTGGCGAGACCGTGCAGTTCGAGCGGCTCGGCTACTTCTGTGCCGACCCCGATTCAGCGGCTGGCGCGTTGGTGTTCAACCGAACGCTCACGCTCAAGGACACCTGGGCGAAACTGCAGGCGCAGGGACGCCAAGACACGGCCTGACCGCTTCGGCGGGGTCGCCCTCGAGCACGAATCTCTCCTTCTGCGCCTCGGAGAGTAAAAAATACTTGACACCATGTCTGAAGCGCTTTACAGTCCTAGATGTCGAACATTCCTGACATCTAGGAGGCAGCAATGTCATTCGAAGAGAAGACAACATGGGTGTACGCGGTGATTGCGGCCGTCGTTCCCGCAGTCTACTTCACAGTCATTCTTGAGCGGTTGGATCACGCGCCCATCGCTGATATCGCATACCAGCGGCCACTGCTCATCGCCATCGGCGCGTCGATCGTCCTGTCAATCATCGGCGCAATCCTGATGGCGATCGGTACCAGTATCATGGCCGAAATCACCGGAAGCGGCTCGATCGACGAGATCGACAAGAAGGACGAGCGGGATGTCCACATCAACCAGCGCGGCGAACTCGTCGGCTACTACGTCACGTCCGCGGGTGTGGTCGGGGTGCTGGCGCTGACAATGCTGGAATACGAGCACTTCTGGATCGCGAACGCGCTGTATCTGACGTTCGCTGTTGCGGCGGTCGTTTCCTCGGCGGTCAAGCTTGTCGCCTACCGGAGAGGCTTCTAGCCATGGTGAAGCCGACGAAGGTGACCAACAGCATTCGGGCGCTCAGGTTCGCTGCCGAGGAGATGACTCAGGCGGAGCTCGCTGACCGTACCGGTGTGACGCGGCAGACCATCATCGCGATCGAGCAGGGCCGCTATTCGCCGTCGCTCGAGATGGCGTTTCAGATCGCTCACGTGTTCGGCGTACCGCTGGACCAAGTGTTTCATTACCCGGGGGAGGAATCATGACGACAGTACTTCTCGTTGGCGGCACCGGACGTACCGGAGGGCGTGTCTTGCAGCAGCTTCTGGACCGTGGCGTCGGTGTCCGAGCCATCGTGCGATCCGCCGACAGGCTTCCGGAAGGCACGGCAGCCGATCCTCGCCTGACGGTGGTCGAGGCGGACCTGCTGGCCTTGAGCGACGAGGCGCTGCAGAGCCATATCAGCGGCTGCGACGCGGTCATCTCGTGCCTCGGCCATGTCGTAAGTCTCAAGGGCGTGTTCGGCCCGCCGCGAGACCTGGTCACGCGCGCCGCGGCGCGGCTGTGCCGAGCCATCGAAGCCGTGCAGCCCGCTGAGCCGGTCAAGTTCATCCTCATGAGTAGTGTCTCGGTCAATCGCCCGGGGGGTCTCGACACACGTCGCGGGATGTTCGAGAAGGCGTTCTTGTGGGCGATCCGTACCCTGGTCCCTCCGGCCAAGGACAACCAGCATGCTGCGGACTTCCTCCTTCGTGACATCGGGACCGCCAGTCCGGTCGTCCAGTGGGTGGCGGTCCGTCCAGACACGCTGTTGGAGGGCGACGTATCGGAGTACACGCTGCACGAGGGGCTGGTGGATAGCCTCTTCAAGCCGGGCAACACCAACATGGCCAACGTCGCGCGCTTCATGTGCGAGTTGGCTTCGAACCCGAAGACGTGGGACGACTGGAAGGGCAAGTTGCCGGTGATCGTGAACGCCGGCTAGGCGATGATCAAGCAGTAGACGTCATTCAGCGACGCTCGCTAGGAGTGTGATCGCTCGGTGCTTCGCCAGATCAGCGCGTGGCCACTAGCCCGTCGCCGGTGTCAGAGGCGTGGCGGCATCCCCGCGTGCCCGGAACAGGTCGCGCGTCAGCAGTGAGCCCTCAACGATGAGGGCGACCTGACCGAGCAGGGAGACCGCGCCCAAGGCGATCGTCAGCGCGTATCTCCACGTCTCGAGCTGTTCTTCCGAGTTGGCGATTCCGGTGACCTGCGCGGCGACGCCGGCGAGAACCAGCCCGCCCAACATGACGGCGATGGCGATACCCACCGCCCCCTTGCGTGCACGTGCCCGGAACGACGCCCACACGAGCAAAGCCATGCCAACGATCGTGACGGGGTAGACCTCGAACGGCATCAGGTAGTCCAACCGAAAGCCCCCGGGACGGCCCATCACGATCAGGCCCAGCGCAAACGGCGCGATCAGCGGCAGCACCACCAGTACCGTGCCGAGGATCGCCAGAGTCCTGGCGAGCACATCATGCTCCTTCATGGCCTCCACCTCCCATGAGTACGTTCCCGCATACACGTTCCTTTCACGCCCTCTGGCGGTTTGCTCGTCTGCACGGCATTTGCTTCCATGTCCGAGGAGTCTCCTCGGAAAGGGCGTGGTGCTGTGAGCCGTCTGTGGCGCTCGGCTGCATGTGTGCTTGCCTTGGCGGTGCTGCTGCTCGCGCTGCCGCTCTCGGGGTGCTCGTCGCTGGGTACCATCGATACTGAAGAGCGAAGTGTAGACGCGAGCACATCATCGACCACGGCGGGAGGCGAGGGTATGGCCACGATCTATCTTGCGGGCGGCTGCTTCTGGGGCGTGGAGAAGCTCATGGCTTCCGTTCACGGTGTCGTCAACGCTGAGTCCGGCTATGCCAACGGCACCATCGACTCGCCTACGTATCGGGACGTGACCACGGGCCAAACCGGCTTCGCCGAGACCGTGCGCGTAGACTACGAACCGGCGGTAGCGCCGCTCCCGTTCCTGCTCGATCTCTTCTACGAGGCCATTGATCCGACCACGCTCAACCGGCAAGGCAACGACGTGGGCACGCAGTACCGCAGCGGCATCTACTACTCTGACCCTGCGGACCAGCCCATCATCGAGCGCTCGCTCACCCAGCTCCAAGAGCGATACGACCGGCCGATCGCCGTCGAGGCGGGACCCCTCACGAGCTACACCCCTGCCGAGGGGTACCACCAGGACTACCTCGACAAGAATCCGGGCGGGTACTGCCACATAGACCTGGGGCTGTTCGAGAAGGCGGCCAAGGCGGTGCCGGATCCGTCCCAGTTCCCCGATTCACCTGGCGTCGAGCAGTAGGTCTCTGCACCCGAGCCACGCCGGGGCCAAACTGAACCCGCGGTCTCCCGCGCCTCGGAGTCACCCAGCTTCTGAGTCGAATCCCTCTTCGCGCGCGCGACCTTGTCGGCCGCTGCGTCTGTGCACGCGCCACCTCGCCGGGCCGGGTGGAGAAGAAGGGATCTTGTGACACATGTGTGGGTGTGAATCCGCCAAGAAATTATGCGGCGCGCGCTTTCGCCCACCTTGCTTGCACTGCTGCTTGCACTTGCGCTCACGCTCGTCGGCTGTGGACCGACATCCTGCAGCAGGGATGGCGGCGGCACCACGGAAGGTGGCGGCACCGCGGCGACCAGCGCCGAGGTCGAGTTGCGCGTCGGCACACCTGTCGACTTCGACTACGCGGGCGAGACGCACACGGCCGACTTGCTCTCGGTCACCGGGTCCTCGGCCACCATCGTTGTATCGTCTTCACCCACTACCTACCAGCTGACCGAGGGACAGCCCGCCGAGGCGGACCTGGACACCGATTCGGTGCCCGAGACGACACTCTCGGTCAGCGCGATCACAGACAAGGGCGCAACGCTCGCGGTCAGCGCGATCTGTACCCAGACGCTACGCCGGTGACAGTTGTGGCAGGAGAAACGACGACAGTCGATCTCCTTCTGTACAAGACGAAAGCGAAACGCTTCTTCCGGAGCTACAAGCGTTTTCACAGCGAGCACTGGTCTCGCGTCTTCTGAGCGGACGTTGCTCTGTGGCTCGGAGGCCCATGAGGTCTCCGGGCCGCGGTGCGCCGAGCGTGCCGTGAGCCTGACCGCACGACAGCCATCCGCCGCGGAACCCTGCCCGACTCAATCCGTCGACAACGTATGGGCACCGCTTCATCAGATCCCAGAACCAGCCGGTGAGGTGATTCTCGATCATCAGCACGATCGGTCCTTGGTCGAGACCGTAGTAGCCCCTCGAGATCCAGCCACGTCCGTCCTCGGCAGCCTCGAACGTGGGGTTGAAGCTGCACGTGAAGCCGTAGACGCTCTCCATGTCGGGGTACCGCTCCTGGAAAGATTCGATCGCCGGCACCACGATCTCGGGGGCGAACGGGAGCGACGCGATGGCCGCCCATGGGGCGATCGTGCCGTCGTCGGGCCCCCAGGGGACTCCCCGTGCGCGATAGTCGAGGAAGCGTCGCTTCCGACCGTCCACCCGTTGGGTCGCGGGTCCGGGTCCGTCGCTCGCGGTGATGCCCCAGATGTCTTCGCTGTAGCCCTTGAACCCCTTCGGATTCCTGATCGCATAGCCGCGCTGAACGTAGGTTGCCCGTCGGCTGTTCTCGAAGTAGTCGATGCCGCGCTCGCGCATGTATGCGTCCCGGATACCGCGGAAGTCCACCCACGCGTGCGAGAGCTGGTGGACGAAGAGCGGGCCGCCGTACACGAACTCCTGTCCGTAGAGCTTCTTCCACAGATAGGTGCTCAGCCACGCGTCGTAGCTCGACTCCGGAAGAGGATGGGTCGGAGATCCAAGACCGAGGACGTAGAGCAGGAGGGCTTCGTTGTACCCGGTCCAATGGAATCGCAGAAACCCCGTTTCGGGCTTCCAGCCGTGTGTCACTGCCGTGCTGCCGTTGCGCGCCCAGTTCCAGTCAACGCGTCGGTACAGGTCTTCCGCGATGTCGCGGATCTCTCGTTCCCTCGCGATGTCGCGATCGAAGAAAGTGGCGCAGGAGAGCACGCCCGCGATGAGAAACGTGGTGTCGACAGTGGACAGCTCCGACTTCCACGCCCGGCGGCCACTGTCCATGAGGAGGAAGTGATAGTAGAAGCCTTTGTAGCCCGTCGCATCGCGCTCAGGACTGTGTGGCGCATCGCGGAAGAAGCGCAGGGTGGTGAGCACGCGCTTTGCCGCCTCGGACCGGCTGACATAGCCGCGTTCGGCCCCGACGGTGTATGCCGCGAGCCCCAGTCCTACTGCGGCGATGCTGGAGTGGGAGCCGGGGCGCGTCGTGTCGCGAACGAGCCCGTTGTTCGGGTTCGCCTCGGCGACGAAGTACCCGAACGTGTCGCGCTGAAGCTTGCGGAGACGAGTCTCCGAGTGCGTGTTGCTCATGAAGCGGGACTCCCTATGCTTGAACCTCAACAGTCCTTGCAGACAGGATGCGCCGCCCCACTCAGCGACCTGTCAAGACCCGTACGGGAGAGCAACTCGTCAGGCCGAGCGGCCGTCACCTACTTCCGGTGCGTGCGGATCTTGGCGATCTCCTCCACGTGTCCGTAGATGTGCAGCCCCTTGGACACGCCGATCAGGCTCCCGGAACCGACGCCGATCTCCTCGGCCATGTACTGCTTGAGCAGCTCGAAGCCGGCCATGTTGACCGGGAAGCCGCCCCAGGCGTCCCAGCTGCGGAAGTAGACCACGAGGTGAAGCTTTCCGTAGCGCACCCGGCAATCGATGAGCCGCATGCAGGGCGGGTCGTAGGCGGTCCCAGTGTTGTCGTGGACGGTGATGTCTTCCGGGCGGCCGATCTCGATCGTGGCTTGATTGGTGTTGCCACCAGAGTCCCGGAGCATCTTGATGGCCCACTCGACCTGCGGGAGTGTCAGGCCAAGGAGGTCGTCCGTCACCGGCCACATGATCCTCTGACCGTAGGTGTACTCCTCGTTGGATTGAAGCTTGTCGCTCATGAGGTAGCCCGGGAAGTACTCGCACTTCACGTAGTCCTCGTCGGCAAGGGGAGGGATGCCGAGACCTTCCGGGATGATCGGCAGCAGCGGACCGCCTCCCGGGTCCTTCACGTACACCGTTGCGAAGTCCAGCTCGATCCGATCCGTCCCCTCGTAGCTTCCGCGTTCGACTTCGTAGCGGTAGCCGTGGGTCATGATGGCATCGATGACCTGGAACCATGCGTCATCGAGGTCCCGGGCGACGATCGAGACCGGCAGAAGCTCGTTCCTTTCCATGTCTCCTACTTCTTTCCACGGCGCGGACATGACACGGTTTCGCGGCGCTCCTACTGCGAGATGATGCGGTACCGGACTTCGTGCACGCCACTGAAGTTGAGGACCCGAACCACGCCGGGGCCAAGGTCGAACTCCCGGTCTTCTGCGTGCGGGCCGCGGTCGGCGACGCGGGCGACTGCCCGCCGTCCTTCGTACTCGAACTCGATGAGCGTGCCGAATGGCAGCGTTCTGTGCGCGACTATCATCGAGTAGGGGCCGATCTCCTCGCCGCTCGCTCCACGTCCCGAGAAGTCGCGTCCGTAATGCGATGCGACGGCGGTCTGCCAGGCGCCGGAGCCGCTGAGCTTCTGCGTCGGGTCTTCGGCAGCGGGCTTGGGGGCAGTCGCAGCGGGTGCCGCGGCGCTTGCGGCCGTTCTCGCCTCGTACTCTCGGAGCGCGGCCTGACTCGAGGCTAGCTTCTTCTTCGCGCGCGCGACCTCGTCGGCCATCGCATCGAGTGCACGGGCTTCCTCGGACTGAAGGTCGATCAGCTGCTCCGCCGATCGCTCCGCTTCGGCGCGTGCGGCCTTCAGGGTTCGAAGATTCACAGCGTCCTGTCTGGCTATCCTTGCCAACAGGTCCCAGCGCGCTGCGAAGTCCTGGACCGTCGAGGCACCCAGCAGCACCGAGATGAAGTCGGCGTCGCCGGAACGGTACATCGTCAGCACCCGTGAGCGGAGCGCGTTTCGGGCCTGTTTCTCCTCCGCGACGGCGCCGTCGAGATCTGCGGAAGTCTCTGCGATGCGAGCGTCGACTCGCGCTGATCGCGTCTTCGCCGCCTCGTACTGCTTCACGGCCCGCTCAACGGCCGCGCGGTCCGCCGACGTTTGGGCAGCCGAGGGCGCGGCCATCGCCGCCATTGCGCCCAGGCCCACGAGGCACGCCGCGATCGCGATGATGCGAACCAGGTCGATTGTTCGCCGATGAGACATGCCGACTAGTGTACCAACCGGAGCCGCTTGGCAGCGTGTCGTTCGCGTTCGTCCTACTCGGACTAGCGCTCGGCCGAAGATGCGAGTCCGTGCGCGCGCGGCGGGTACAATCGGCGACACGACCCGAAGTACGACTCGAACACGAAGGAGCGGAAGAGCCATGGCGGACATGCCGTCGAACGACCCGCTCCACGGCGTCACGCTCGAGATGATCCTGCGCAAGCTGGTCAACAAGTACGGATGGCCCGGGCTCGCCAAGCGCATCAACGTCAACTGCTTCAAGTGCGACCCGAGTATCAACTCGTCGCTGAAGTTCCTTCGCAAGACGCCCTGGGCGCGCACGGAAGTCGAAGACCTCTTCGTGAACTCGAAGTTCTGGACGCGCGACTGTGTTTGCGCGGGCCGCGGTCAGTCGGCTCCGCCGCCTCCGCCTCCGCCCCCGCCGTCGGAGAAGCCACCCCCGCTGCCGATGTCGCTCGACATGTCCGAATCGGCCACCGAGGTAGCCGTCGCGAAGCTGGATGTCAGCGCGTCGAAGGTGGACGACAACGCATCGCTCGGCGAGCTGTTGTCCCGGCCGGCGCTCTCCAACCACCAGTAGGTGAGTGCGAAGTCGGGGTCTTGCAGGATGTGAGGCATCGTCGTCTTCAGCTGCTTGATGACCTCCTTGGCGATGCCGAAGACCACGGCCAGTACGAGGAACTTGTTCCAGAGAATCACTGACGCCGGTGGTGCCTCGTGTAGCCGCGAGAAGTCCCTCAGGAACCTCTCGAGCGCCTTGTACTTCGCATGGAGTTCGGCTCCCTCGGCGGAGAGGCGTCCCATCTTGGGTGCCAAGAACACGAGTGTTCCGGCTCCTGCGAGGGCGGGAACCATGAGGAGGATGTTGAACGCCACGAGGCTGCAGACGACGCCAACACCCGTCGAGACGAAGGCGACCAGGTACATTCCGATAATCCACCCGGTAGCACGTGTCTCGAACCAGCCACGCTTCTCGGCGCGTGTGCTCGTCACGTCGTACCAATCGCGGAGGCCGGTGCCATAGCCGACAGGGTCGGATTCGGCACGCGCCTTGAGTTCCAGCAGTGTGATCGAGTCGCCCGTGGCGAAGATGAAGCGGGAGAGCATGGCGGCAACATCGTTCGCGCTGCCAGCCTTCTCTCGGTTCAGGGTCATCCGGTACGTCTGCTCATCACGGGCGCCAGCACCTGCGGGTCCGGCCACCTGTTGCGTGACCGGCTCGAGTGTGATGATGCCGTCGTCCGCCATCCCCAGGAGTGTCGCGCTCAGGTCCGCGCGCGTGACCATTCCCCAGCGCATCAGGGCTCCTACCATTGCGGGTGGTAGGTCTGAAGGGATGTCGCGGAAGTATTCGCCCTTGAACTCGATCTTGTGATCGCGTCCGTGCCGAAGGTAGGCCCAAATCGCCCAGGCGATGGAGAACACGCCTGCGAGCAGTGCCACCGCCCACGAACCGCCGACCAGCAAGCGGGCCGTGCTTCGCTTCGCGTTCGCCTCGTCGGCCCAGGCCTTCTCCTCGCCCAGGATGATGGGGAGGTTGTTGGTCCGCTCGATCGGAGCCTGTTCGAGCGCGGCCTCTGGGAATGCTGCCCGCAGCTCGACGAAGGTGCGCGCGGGGACGTCTTTCACGTCCGCCACGATCTTGGCCGAAGTCGCCGACGCTGCGGCATCCGCGTCGCCCGGTTCTATGCCCACCGAGCCGTTGAGAGGACCGTGCGCCCAGACCTTGAGTGTGTCGGTGGTGACGCCGGGCGGCATGAGGACCTCTGCGTGCACCGAGCGCGCGCCCTCTTCCCACCCACTTCCGACAAACTGCCAGTACAGTTCGCCGGTGTCGGCCCAACGTGTGGCAGCGCCCATGACAACGTAGTCCAGCTTGAATGTGAGCTTGCCGGCGCCCTGGAAGAACACGTCGACATGCGCGTTGCTCGAGCCTGGTGACACGTCGTACATGCCGGGTGGCCGGTCCGCAGCCGTGAATGGTGGCCCCACTCGCTTGTAGGCGGTCTCGTGCGGAGGGCCGGCGACGGCGAGGATCTCAAGCTCCTGCTCGGGCTTCTTCTTGAGATCCCAGTACACGCGGCTGAAGTCGCCCTTGAAGTTGAACGTGCGCGTCTCGGAAACGCGCATCGAGCCGTCCGAGAGCACCGTGGCGCGGATATCGACCTCGTCGATAGCGAATGACTTGGCAAGGGCGGGGGGCGCGGTGAGTGAGATCACCGCTGCTGCCAGCAGAAATCCTGCGATCAGCCGTGCAAGCAGTCGTTCGAGTCTCATGTACGGGCTCCCTCTCGAACACTCCGTCACGCGCAAAAACAGTGTACGACACGCACTCGCATGTCCTTGGCTAATACGTCTTGCATGCTATTACGTATTGCGTAATACTTAGGCAACGGCACCGATCAGGCGCCACATGCACACGCTGTTTGATCCGAGGGGGCGGTACAGATGGCGGACTTCGATCCCATGAAGTTCTTCGCGTTGTGGATGTTCACACACGACCAGGCCGACGACCTGATGGTGCAGTCGGTCGAGCGGGGCAAGGCGGTCGCCGGCGAGGGCATGTCGGGTGGCCCCGATGCCTTCACCGACGGGTTCATGGCCATGGTCGCCGAGGAGAAAGCGCGCCTCAAGGAGCAGATCGCCTCGGGTCGAGCCGACGAAGCCGCCAGCCCGCAGGACGAGCGTCTCGACGAGGTTCGCTTCGAGGTTGCCGAGTTGCGCGGGCGCATCGACCAGATGCAGGCGACGCTCGATGCGATCGCCTCACACGTCGGCGCCAAGGGGGCGTGATCCCCGTGTCCGCGCGTTCGATCCGCATCACGCGGACGCTGCTCGCCGCCGCGGTACGCGGCACCGTCCGCTCGCGTCTCGGCCTCGTGTCCGCGCCCGCGCGGCGAGCGATCTTTGCCGCCGAGTGGCGTCGTGCCTTCGAGGAGCTGGGCGGTGCGTTCATCAAGCTCGGTCAGATGATCTCCGTGCGGCCCGACGAGTTCGGCGATGAGCTTGCGGGGGAGATGGAGCGGCTGCGGGACCGTGTGGCCCCCGTCCCGTTCTCCGACCTCGCACCCGTCATCGAGGCGAGCCTTGGTGCGCCGGTGTCCGCGCTCTACGCGTCGATCGAAGAGACGCCGCTCGCGACCGCGTCCGTGGCGCAGGTGCACGCAGCCACGCTTGCCGAGGCATACCGTCCCGTATGGGGCGACGAACTCCCGGCAGGCTCCGAGATCGTCGTCAAGGTCATCCGTCCAGGAGCGGCGGATGCGCTGCGTGGAGACATCGTCGAGGCCCGACGTCTCGCCGCAACGGCGCTCGTGCGGAGGCTCCTGCGCGGCGTCGACCTCGGCGCGCTGCTCGACGAGTTCGCGTCGTCCGTCGAACGCGAGCTCGACCTGCGCGTGGAAGGCCGTGTCGCCGACCGGTTCGCGTTCGACTTCCGTCCCGACCCCAAGATCGTCGTGCCACGCATCGTGTGGATGCGTACCGCTCCCCAGGTGCTGACGATGGAACGCATGTACGGATGGCGGCTGTCGGAACTCAGCGAGGCCGAGTTGGCGGGAGTGGACGCGCACGGTCTGGCCGTGCACGGCGCGACCGCCTTCATGCGACAGGTGATGCTCTACGGGCGCTACCACGCCGACCTGCATCCATCGAATCTCTTCGTGACTCCCGACAGCCGCATCGCCTACCTCGACTTCGGCATCGTGGGACACCTCACGGACGCCGAGCGAGGTGACATCGCGCAGGTGCTCGCCGGCTTCGTCTACCGCGATGCCGACCGCGCGCTGCGCTACTCGGCGAACCTCGGTGTCGTCGTCCCGCCGCAGAAGGTCGCGACGGTGCGCCGCGAGCTTGGCGAGCTGCTCGACCGGACCATGGGAGGCGGGAGCACCGACTTCCGCCATTTCGGATTCGGATTCCTCGGCCTGCTTAGGCGCAACGGGATTGCGATCCCGGGAGGCTACGGGCTGCTCGTGAAGTCACTCGCGACCGTCGAAGGTGTCGCGCGGCGTCTCTATCCGGACATCGACATCATGGAGGTCGCGCGCCCGTTCGTGACGAGGATGATCGGCGAGAGCATCGGGCGCCCGGAGCTGTTGCAGGAACGGCTTCCGAGGGTGTGGCGAGCGGCGATGCGAGAGCTTCTGGCGTAGTGGATCTGAGCGAGACGCGCGTGCGCGTGCGCACACACGCTGGAGACGAGGGGGACGTCATGTCGGAGACGAAGGGTCGGTCGGAACTGCAGGGCTTGTACGGCGCGCTGCTCGGGGGGCTGATGGCGTCGTTCGTCGCCTCGGCGGTCTTCTGGGCGCTCATGGAGCCCAGTGGCGAAATCGGAACGTTCGCCCCGCTCATCGCGGTACTCGTTGGAATCGGGGCTGCGATCGCGTTCATGGTGGGCGGTCTGTACGCGACCGAGCGGCTGCCGTGGCTCGGGAGTGCGCTGCTCTTCGCGAGCGGGTTCACGACGCTGTGGAGTATCCCCGTGTCCTTCGGCGCACAACCGCGGTGGGCGGCGTTGGCGGCTCTGGGCGTGGCCATCGCGACGGGTATCGCGATCGGCTGGCGTCGCTTCGGACGCGAGCCCATGGAGATGGCCCCCGGCGGGGACGAGGCCGCGTGGACCCACTAGCCGCCTGGCTCGCGCAGACGCGCAAGGGCATCGTCGAGCTGTTCGTTCTCGAGCTGCTGAGCAGTCGTGGTCGCCTGCACGGCTACGGGATCGTGCAGGAGCTCGACAAGCTTGGCGATCTTGTGGCGGGGCTCAGCACGGTCTATCCGGTGCTCAAGCGGCTCGAGACCGACGGTCTCGTGGCGGCAGCGTGGGAGACGGACGCCCCGGGCAACCCGCGCAAGTACTACGAACTCACGTCCGATGGCGCCGAATTCCTGACTCGGGCCCAGGTTGAGTGGCAGCGCATTGGCGAGGCTATGGAGACCCTCAAGGGGGAGAACGCATGACACGCTCGGTATCCGAGATTGTTGAGAGCTACCTATCCAGGTTGCGAGTGGAACTTTCTGCGGCCGGTGCCGAGGACACGGACGACCTGGTCGCAGAGATTCGCTCGCTTCTGACCGAGGCGGCGGGGGATGACGCGGAGGTCGCCGCGATCGAGGCCGGACGCCTTGGCGAGCCGGCGGAACTCGCGCGCGGCATCCTGGCAGAGCGGGGGCTCGACGCTGCGGCGGGGATGTCGACGGGCGTGTGGTGGCGTCTCGGTCTCGCCGCTCCCATCGACATGGCGATTGGGCTTGCGCTCCCGGCCGTCGTGGCTGTACCGCTCTACGTCGCTGCATGGTTCGGTCAGCCGCGCGCGGCGAGTATCGTTGTCGCCATCGCGCTGGCTTTGGTCGCGCTGGCCTGGCCGTTCTTCATCTGGCGACCGTGGAGGCGAGGCGGACGCACGCTCAGCCCGGGGATGACGCTCACGGGCTTGGCGGTCGTTCGCGCCCCGGGATTCTGGCGGCTTGCGCGCATCGAGGAGCTCGGGGCGATGGGACTCGCTCCGCGACGTCGCATCACGGCAGCGCTCGTCGTCGCGCTCGTCGCGGTCGCTCTCATCGTCGGTGCGGCGTCAGTCGGCCTCGACGTCGGAGGCTCCTGGCTTGCGTCCGCAGCGATCGAGGCCGAGTTCTCGGGCAAGACGGCCGGGGGTGGGGTGCCGCTTGAGGACCAACTCCAAAGCGTCGCCGAGCAGGTCTACATCGGACTGGCGGGTGCGCCCGGTCCCGACATGAGCACGGCACTGCCGTTCGTCGCGCCCGATGCCTCGCCGGAGCTGCAGCCTCTCTGGGAGTGGATCGCCAAGGAGAACATCCGCAACGTCTCCATCGGCACACCAGTGCAGATCAAACCGGGCGTCTACCGGTTCGAGGTGAGCGAGTTGCGCGCACCGGGTCCATCCGGCTCGGACCAGGTCGGTTCATCCACGTTCACCGTGGGGCGGAGGCAGTGGCTGCGGGAGGACGGCGTCGGCACCGACTGGGCCGTGGTCGATATCGAGGTGGGGGTCCAGCCCGACGTGAAGTGATGCGTGCGCTGCGAGATGGGCCGAGCTCCTCCTCCTCGCGGCGCCTCGGCTTAGCCTCGATATTTCACGAAGGTCTCCAGGTTGGTCCCGAAGTCCAGAATCGGGTCCCTTGCCACGATATCGCATGCGCCTGAAGGCCGCTCTGGCCGTACTCGGGCCGCCGGGGCCACCGAGGGGGTCTTCTTCGTCGATGTATGCCTGTTCCAGAGCGTGATTCAGCGAACCTTGGTGATTCGCTCTGCATCCTGATGTGCGAAAGGGGCTCGCTCAGCCCGAGGGAAGCGCCCTGAGTCTCTCGAACGCGATCACGAGCGTCCGTGCCCACGGCCAGGAACGCGGAAGACGCAGACGTACCCCACGCGCATGGGAGACGATCCTGCCCGCGACGTGCAGCAACCGGTACCGCAGGCGCTTGGGCTCGGCTTTCGCCAGATCGGTGCCGGACAGCAGCAGCGTCCGCATGAAGGACAGCAGGTCACATCCCAGGAGCACGAGCTCGAGCCACGCCGCGTTCATCGCGTACGAGCGGAAGGGCAGGTTGCGAAGCCCGCTCGCCTTGGCGCACCGTATCGAGTCCTCGATCGCGGCGCGCTGACGGTGTATCTGCTCGAGGCGCGCGATACGCGAGCCCTTCTGGTTCGTGAGGAACACCTGGAAGCGGTGTCCGTCGTCGTCTGAGAAGGTGAGCTGCGCCCCGGGTGCGGACGCTCGCGGCGACAGATCGCGCGAGTGCCTTTCGGCCAGGTCGAAAGATCCAGGTCGAGCTCTGCCACCCACGCGCCCTCGCGTGTCTCGCGGTCCGAGCCGAGCGCGGACCTCCACGCCTTGTCCGGCACCGCCAGACACGCCTCGCGCACGCGCTCCGTGAGGTCGAACCCCACAGAGAACGACAACCCCAGCTCCACCACCCTGGAAAGGAAACGGTGGGTCGCTCCCGCCGAGTCGCATCTCACGAGCGTACCCGGACCACTCGCGCCTCGCGGCAGCTGGGCGAGTGCGAGATCGAGGACGGCGATGTGGTCGCTCGCGGTGTTGGACCCGGCGTTGCCCGGACGCAGGATACCGGCGAGTCCCTCTCCCGTGGAGGCCTCGAAGCACGTGAGCGGGTGGAAGCCGTAGCCGCGCTTGTAAGTGCCAGCCGCACCCTGCTTCTCGGAGTGCGCGGTCAGAAGAGTGGCGTCGATGTCGAGGATCACGCGCTCCGGCGCGCCTGCGATGCCCCAGACGCGCGCGCGGGCACCGGCGCGCGCGTCTCGCAGCCGGGAGAGCATGCCCTCGTTGAGACGCTCGACGCAGCGGTACGCGGTGGCGTCGGAGGCCACCTCGCCGAAGAGCACGCCCTGGTCGCGTAGCGCGCCCAGATCGGTCAGGGCGTCCCCGCCGTCGGCGAGCATCACCGCGATGTCGCGCACGATGCGGCCGGGTTCGTGACGGACGCTTCTGGAGTGGACGGAGAGCGCGCCGACGAGGCCGGCGGTAAGACCGATCGCGTCACAAAGACCGGTGAGCAGGGCGGTGCCGGCACGAGAGGTCAGACCCTCCATGTCACAGGTGACTTCAAAGCGGGCGTCGGTAGTGGTAGCGTTCACCAAGACGGTGTTCCTTTCTTGCGGGGTTCAGGGCGTCTCGCAACTCCCATTATCCCAGCTCAAAGGGCCACCGTCGCCTGTTTCAGGCGTGAATGTCAGGTGCTTCGTGAAATATCGAGGTTAGTGAGCGAACATCGCCACGCCGATGAGGGTGGCTCCATTGAGAATCACCCAGACCGCGCTGGTCGCCCATACGACCAACTGCTTGCTCAGTGCGCCATACGCCACCCAGAGGAGTGACATCACGAGCGCGGCAGCGATGGTGATAAGGCTGAGCCCCGCCACATGCTTGAGGGCGAAGATGTTGTAGATCTGGGGCAGGGCCAGCATCGGGTTGAGGAAGCCGAATCCGAAGACGGCCTGCTCCACCCGGGGCTTGATTGACTCGACATCGACCCTCGTAGGGCGGCGTCGTTTGATGGTATCTCTCGGCATGTTCTGCGTGCTCTCTGATTGCTGGTGGCGTACGTCGAAGCCGGAGTCTGCGCGCCAAGGCAACCCAACGCAACCTCCCGTAACCATCGCGTTGCTTATGGAGTTGTGGAGTGTCTGTGACGCCCGCTCCTCGAGTGCGGGGGGGGGGCGCCTTGCGGGTGTTTCGTGTGCGTCGGGAGGCGGCCTTTCTAGCGGATCGCTTCTTCGTCGACCACGCGCCCGTCCTTCAAGAAGACGATCCGGTCCGCGTACCCGGCCATCCGGGAGTCGTGCGTGACCATCACGACGATCTGACCGTCGGAGCGCAGCTTCTTGAGCAGCACCATGATCTCCTCGGCACTGACGGAGTCGAGGTTTCCAGTCGGCTCGTCGGCCAGAACCACGGTCGGGTTCTTCACGAGTGCCCGGGCGACGGCTACGCGCTGCTGCTCGCCACCGGACAGCTCGGCGGCGAGCTGGTCGATCTGGTCGCCGAGACCCACCGCCTCGAGCACCTCGACCGAGCGCTGTCGGCGCTCTGCGCGCGGCATGCCGGCGTACTCGGCGGCCAGCATCACGTTCTCGAGGGCGGTGCGCGTGGGGATGAGGCTGTATCCCTGGAAGACGAAGCCGATCTCCTTGGCGCGTATCTTGTCGAGCTCGCCGACCTTGAGCTTCGTGAGGTCTCGTCCGTCGATCTGGACGTGGCCGGCGGTCGGTCGCGCGAGACACCCCATCACGTTCAGAAGCGTCGTCTTGCCCGATCCGGAAGGTCCCATCACCGCGACGAACTCGCCGTCGCCGACCTCTAGCGTGGTCCCCCTGAGCGCGTGGACGACGTTGCGCTTGCCCATGTGGAACAGCTGCTCGACATCACGAACCGAGATTGTTGACATCCGTCTTCCCCCTACTCGTAGGCGAGCGCGGTCGCAGGCTCCAGGCGTGATGCGTAGCGCGCGGGATAGAGACCACCGATCGTGCCGAGGACCACCGCGAAGACGACCGCGCCGACGGCGAGGCGTCCTGTCAGCACGAGCGCGGTCGTGCCGGTTGCCGCGATCATGGCCGAGTTCAACGCAAGCACCGTGAGCCCGCCCACCGCCAGCCCGCCAAGCCCGCCAAGCCCGCCGATGACTGCCGATTCGGAGAGAACGTCTCGGGCTATCCGCCATCGCGATGCACCGAGCGCGCGCTTCACGCCGATCTCACGCGTCCGCTCCGAGACCGACATCGTCATCGTGTTGACGATGGACAACCCGCCGACGATCAGAGCGATCGCCGAAATGGTCCAGACGAACGTGTTGAACAGCGCGATGATGTTGTTGACCGTCTTCATCATCTCGTCAGGGCCGGTCGCATGTATTCCCTCGATGTCGCGTTGGAGTTCCTCGGCGATGGCGTCGGTGTCCTCGCCGGGCTCCACGTACACGTTCATCTGCAGGACCATGTCCTCCGGCTTGACGCCCGCCTGGAATGCTTCCGGCAGCGAAGCGAAGTAGAGCTGCTGCGCATCGGCCAGGGGGACGTAGGCGGCGGAGTCGACGAGGTTGACGTAGGTTCGGTCCATGACGCCCACAACGTCGAACTCCTCGTCGCGAATGTCGGTCGTGTCGCCCACTGCGACTTCCAGTTGCTTGGCGATATCGGATCCCCGGATGGCGACGCCGCGCTCGCCTTCCTTGAGTCCGCGGCCCTCGGCCAGCGCGAAGCTCGCGTAGTCCTCACCACCCGCCTCCATGCTCAGAACCATCGGCGGAATCGCGGACATGTACTCGCTCTCGAGGAGCAGATTGACCTGTCGGCTGACTGTGCGGACCCCCGGGTACGCGCGTATCTCGTCAACAGCCGCCACGGACACCGGGCGGTTGCCGTTCGTCATGCCCCACAGGTTCGCATCGTTCTTCTCCACGACGACGATCACGTCGTCGTAGTAGCCCGTCAGGTTCTTGACGTACACGTTCGAGTTTTCCGCTGCCGCGCCAAGGACGACCAATGCGAAGACCCCCACGCCGATCCCCGTGATGGTGAGGATCGATCGTGCCTTGCGCCGGAAGATGTCTCTGAGCACGCTCATCTGCGGCCCCTCTCCTTGGCGTCCGATGGGGTGGCTGCATCACGCCGCGGTGTGAGCGCGCGGGTGGCGTCGTTCTTGAGGCCGCTCGCCTGGCTCGCCACCGCCGCGCGTATCTTCGACTCCGCCGAGTCCAGCCATTGGATGACCGCGTCGGTCTTCATGATCGACATGTCGAGCTGGAGGACGGCGGCGAGGTCGAGGTCGGGATTTAGGCGCTCCTTGGCCTCGGTCAGCTGCCCGATGCGGCGCAGTTGTGCCTTGCGCTCGACGTGGATGACGTCGTCGATATCGATCTCCGCGGTCAGGCCGAGGAGGATCTTCGCGTACAGCTCATCTCGGCCGACACCGACCCCCTCGATCGGGGCGAGGAACCACCGGCGCAGCTCGGCCCGTCCGGCGGGCGTCACGGTGTAGAGCTTGCGGTCGGGAGCCTCTGCGGTCGAGACGGTCTCCGACTGCACGACGAACCCGTCGCGCGCGAGGCGCTCGAGTGTGGTGTAGACCTGGCCGTAGTTGACGGCCCAGGACGGGCCGAGTTCGTCCTCGAGTTCGCGGCCCAGCTCGTAGCCGTGCATCGAGCGTCTGTTCAGCATCGCCAGCAGTCCGTGCTTCACACTCATGAGCAGCCCCCTATATGCGGAGTATCTAGCTACCGAGTATATAGACACGACAAGAGCATGGTGTCAACGCCTGTCTGTCGTGCATTCGCGTTGACAGGTTATCCTTGGCGCCTAGTGTGGATACGTCCGACCGTCGCGCTTCAGCAAGCGAAGGTGATGCAGCATGGGCAAGATGACGATCGTGGTGGCACTCGGCGGGAACGCGCTGCTCAAGCGCTCCGAGCCGATGACGGCACACGCTCAGCGCGCGAACATTCGCACCGCGGTGAAATCTCTCGCGCCCCTCGTCGGTCAGCACGATCTCGTGCTCGCTCACGGCAACGGGCCGCAGGTCGGGCTTCTTGCCCTCCAAGCGGCAGCGTACGACGCGACGGACCCGTATCCGCTCGATGTCCTGGGAGCCCAGACCGAGGGCATGATCGGCTACATGATCGAGCAGGAGCTCGGCAACATCCTGCCCTTCGAGAAGCCGCTGGCGACAATGCTCACGATGGTGGAAGTCGATCCGCACGACCCGGCGTTCGACAACCCCACGAAGTTCGTCGGCCCGCAGTACTGCCGAGAGGATGCCGACCGCCTCGAGTCCGAGAAGGGCTGGACGTTCAAGATGGACGGGGACTTGTGGCGCCGCGTGGTCGCGTCTCCCGAGCCTAAGCTGATCTTCGAACTCAATCCCATCAAATGGCTCATCGAGAAGGGGACCGTCGTCATTTGTGCAGGGGGTGGTGGGATCCCGACGGCCTACCTGCCGGACGGGACGCGCACCCTCGTGGGTGCGGAGGCCGTGATCGACAAGGACCTCGCGTCCGGCCTACTCGCCAAGGATCTCGGCGCGGACCTCCTCGTGATGGCGACCGATGCCGAAGGCGTGTATGCGGATTGGGGTACGCCGCATCAGCGCCTTCTTCGGCATGTCACTCCCGAGGAACTCGAGCGCCACGAGTTCGCGGCGGGCTCCATGGGGCCCAAGGTAGAGGCGGCCATCCGGTTCGTGAGAGAGACGGGCAAGCCGGCCGCGATCGGCAGTCTCGACGACATCGAGAGGATTGTCGCAGGCGAGGCTGGCACGTGTGTGTCTCTCACGGGGGAGTGCTAGGCGGGCTCTTCACGCGACGGCGTCGCGTCACATCCGCTCATAGATTAAGTAATCGTCGATGACGAGACGATCGTCTGTCAGCTCGTAGTGGGTTGTGAGGTGCGTCTGTAGCGAGCCCCCGTCGCCGATCGTGAGTGAGATGTTGCCGTCACTCGTGATGGACCAGCGAGCTTCACCACCGAGGTAGTCGGCGGTTCCGTCGTCGCGGAACTCGATAGTCTGGGCGTCATCTTGCGTGACCGGCTGCTCGGAGCCATCGACGATCTCCGCCGTCTGAACCCATCGACCTACGAGCGCAATCGTATCGGGCTGTGAGCTGCAGGCGACAGTCGCCAGGAACAGTAGCGTTCCGACTATGAGTCCGATCGTTCTTCGCGTGTGCATCGCGACTCCGTTCCACTCCGGTCGGTTCCGTCACCCAAGCGACACCGCGCCTGGAGAAGCGGAATGCAGAGGGCTTGGGGCGTGGTCCAGTTCGTCATCACATGTCGAGACCCGCTCCGTCCGCACTGTATTGCGCACGGAGCGGGTCGGACAAGCGCGTCTATCACTCAGCCGTGCCTTCCACCGGCACGATGTCCGGTGGTTCCTTCAATCCTTCTGAGACATCTTCAACGAGTTGGTTCGTGACCCCGTCGATGTAGCCACTCTGGAAGAGCGCGGCCATGCCGAAGGGACGGTCCGCCTCACCTTCCATGCGGTCCACGTGCTCGACACCGTCCCACGCGTACACCGTTGTGTGTGCAGTGCCGTCTTCATGGGCTGCTGCAACAAGCACGTTCACCGGACCGGTGCTTTGCTCATGGGCTGCGGCGAACAACTTGAATACATCCAGCACGGCAAGCTCACGGCCATCCAACACCTCGATGCCGATGCTCGTCGTTGCGGACTGTGGGTCCACTTCCGCTCGCACGAGCTGTGTGCCGGGTGCCATCGGCAAGCAAGCGAATCGAGCGGTCGCGCTTGCTTCCGCTGTCGCGATGTTGTCCGATGTCGCCTGTTGCACGGGAAGCCCGTTCTCCGCCGCGCTCGATCGTGTGGTGCATCCGGATGCACCAAGGAGAACAAGCAGGGCCAGTCCAACATGTCGCAAGCGTCGAGGCGTCATCACTGACAGAGTTCTACGATCGATCCGTCGTGCGCATCGACGATGCCGACATAGGATCCACCGAAGTCCGCGTTGCCGGTCTGGAGTCTCACGGCCCAGCACAGTCTCTGAGCGCCGTCGAGCGAGCGGGTCACCGTGAGCTCGCAGTTCTCATCGGACCAGATCTTCAGCTTGAAGGCGTCGGCAACCTTCTTGAGTGCTTCCGACTCGGAGACTGTGGGCTTGAGATCAGCCTCGACCTCGAAGTCCTGGACGCTGGTCGAGAGAAGGATCCCGTCCGGTGTGAACGTCATGCAGGCGTAGTTGAACGTCCGGACAGGTCCGATGTACTCGCGGTACTGCACGAGATAGGAGACCTCGTTGCCTCCGTCCATCCTCTCCACGTCAATCGTGCCTCGAGTGGCGCGCAAGTGGCCGAGGTTGTTGTCCATGTACCCTCGCGCCTTGGCTCCGATCGCCTTCTCGCCGAGGTCATCGACCGAGTCGACATCGCGTTTTGCGGCCATTTCGTAGGCTGCCGTGTTTGCGTATCGGCGCACCTGGCCCGTGGACTCCTCGGCCCAGAACTCGTCGCCGGAATCCTTGTCAACGAAGCCGTTCATAGGCTCTCCCGACTCGAAGACCGGTATCGAAGGGCGAACGAGGCTCATGCTCCCCCTTCCGGAGAGGTTTCGAGCTTGGACCATGGTTTCGGCCGAAAACTCGGGGCGGGCCTGCAGCGCGGACACGCATCCGATGACAGCAGCAAGGCACAGGGCTGCCACGGTGACTACTCTCAAGGAAATCTTCATGCCCGGCCTCCTATATCTTTCCGTTTATGCCGTAGGCCCGATGGTACTGGTAGCCGTAGTAGCTCCCGTTGTACAGGAGTACCTGGTCTCTGCCATCATCCATCGCTTCGCTGTTGTAGCCGCCCTCGTACAGTGTCTTCCAGTAGCGCGCAGCGAAGTTGTACTGGATCGACTTGCCGTTCGTCCCCACTCCACCGAAGTAGATCGTGTCGTAGAACCCCACCGTGGTGTCCACACCCTCTGCGCAGCACACACTAGCGATGTTCGTCGTGCCGTAGGCTGTGTCGCATCCTTGGAGGACCATCCACTTCACGTAGGGGACGCTGGACAGCGTGTTCACCCGCATGTAGCCCCCGCACGTCTCGTAGCGGACTCCGATGCTGTGTCCATGAACGCCCCAGTCATAGCTCGACTGATATAGGCAGCTCATCTTGAAGGCGTAGTCGTCCTTTGGCCGAGCAGCGAGACCGAAATAGCCGCCATGGCTGATCACGTTGATGATGTCGTAGTTGTAGGCGTCGATCCCGGCCAGCTTGGTGTAGATATTGAGACCTAGACCTCGGTCCCGGTCCATCGTCGTGTAGCCCTTGAGCTGCTGGTAGTAGGCCGAACGTGCTGCGGCGTCGTACATGTCGACGTTGTAGTAGGGCCACACTTGCCAGTCGTAGCCGTAGTTTGTCGCCCGCTTGGCCAGCGCCACACTCGGTGACAGCATTGCCGCAAGAATGAAGCAGACCGAGATTGCGAGCAGGAATCGTGACTTTCTCTGCATAGCACGTACTCCTCCCCGTTCGTGGTGCATGGACATTCCCCCGGAGGGAGCGTATCCTCGCCGCCAGCGTATGTCCAGGACCGATACTTGAGTGCTTAGCCTCGACCCCACGAAGCAATCGGGATTTCTGCTTGAAGTAGAAGACGGTGACCTCTGAGCTGGGATAATGGTAGTCACGACACAGCCAAAGTCCCCACAAGAAAGGTCACCGTACAAGTGAAAGCTACCACGGTTCGCATCCCTGTTGAAGTCACCTGCGACGCTGAGGGCCTCACGTCTCGCGCCGGCACCGCTCTGCTCACCGGTCTTTGTGATCGCATCGGCCTGACCGCCAGCCTCGTCTCAGGCCTTCGCGTGCATTCCCGGAATGTCGCCCACGAGCCCGGGCGCATAGTGCGAGACATCGCCGTCATGCTCGCCGGCGGTGGGGACCGCCTCACCGATCTGGGCGCGCTCCGGGACCAGGAGGGCTCTTCGGACCGGTGGCCTCAGACACGACGGCCCGACGTTGCATCGAGCGCATGGACGAGACGATGCTCATGCGCGTGTGCGATGCGCGGGCCGCTTCGCGTGCCCGTGTGTGGAGGCTGGCCGGTGCTCCCGGGCGCGTGATCCTCGACATAGACGCCACGATCGTCACCTCGCACTCGGACAAGGGGTACGCCGCGGGCACCTACAAGGGCGGATACGGCTTCCACCCTCTGCTGTGCTTCGGGGCCGCCACGGGAGAAGCTCTCGCAGGGATACTGCGGCCGGGTAACGCCGGAGCCAACACCGCGGCAGACCACATCGAGGTGCTTGACGCGGCACTCGCCCAGCTGCCCGCGGGCTTCGCGCGTCCCGGTACGCTCGTGCGCTGCGACTCGGCCGGCGCCACGCACGCCTTCCTCTCCGCCGTGGTGGAGAGAGGGCCTCTCTTCACGGTGGGGTGCGATCTGTCAGGCCGTGTGCGTGACGCGATACTCGCACCGCCCGAGAGCGCCTGGATCCCCGCGCTCGACGCCGCCGGCGTTCCTCGCGGCGGTGCATGGGCCGCTGGACTCTCCATCGGCCTGCCGGGCTGGCCACAGGGCACGCGTGCGATCTGCAGACGTGAGATCCCGCACCCCGGTGCTCAGCTCAGCCTCACCGATCACGACGGTCACCGCTTCCAGGTCACGCTCACCGATCAGAAGGGCTCGCGTATCGCACGCCTCGAGCAGCCGCACCGCAGCCGGGCGGCGATCGAGGACTCGATCAGGTGCGCCAAGGCGAGCGGGCTGCGCAACATGCCCTTCCACAGCTTCCCCAAGAACGAGGCGTGGCTACAGCTCGCGCTCATGGGACGCGATCTCGTGGCCCGGACCAAGATGCTCCTGCTCGAAGGAGCCTCCCTGGCCACTGCCGGACCCGAGACTCTGAGATACCGCCTGTTCCACGTCGCAGGACGGATCCGCACGGGGTCCCGGCGACTCAAGCTCAGACTCCAGCGAGGGTGGGAGTGGGGGCCGGCGATCATCGGCGCGTTCGCGCGACTCAGAGCGCTGCCCACGGGCTGAGCATCCCGGTCAGCGACCCCGACACGAAGCGCCACCCAGCAGGGGCGCGTCTTGTCGCGCCCGGAGACAGGCGGAAGTCACCCGGGAAGACCCCCCGGGGCACTCTGGGGTCGCCACCACGCTCCAGGCGACGCTCAGACGGATGCGATATCGTGACACTGGGTCGGATTCTGGACTTCAGGACCGGATCGGAGTCCTTCGTGGGGAATCGAGGCTAGGGGAGGGGTAGTGGGAGGGTCTTCATCGACCGTTCGCGCGCGCCGTGAAGAGCGGGGCGGTGGATCGGTGCTCGGGGTGGCGATGGTAGTCCTCGGACTGCTGTCGCTCGCGGCCCTGCAGTACGTGATGCCCATCTCGTCGCGCTATCCGGGCTCGATCAACCCGCCCGGGGCACGGCAGTGGGCACAGTGGCTGGGCGGTGGATTCCCGATGCCGATGAGCGTCGAGACGTTCCTGTGGTCGTTTCGAGCAATCGTTGTGGTTGTTTGGATCGGCTACGCGCTCGTTGTGTACTCAGGGCTGCGGCGCGGTATCACCCGGCCGATGAGGATCCTGGCGGTGGCGGCTGCTCTCGCGGTCGTGCTTGCCTTCCTGTTCCCGCCTTCGCTATCGCACGACCTGTACGCGTACCTCGGGTACGCCCGGATGGGTGCGCTGTACGATCTCAATCCGTACGTCCACTCACTCCAGGAGATTGCGCGACAGGGAGATGTTGCTGCAGTCCACTACCCCACTCCGCTCCCAAGCGTCTATGGCCCGGTGTGGACGCTTCTTTCCTCGGGCATCGCGTGGCTCCTGAGCAGCGCAGCGCTTCCCGCGCAGCTTGTGGCGCTCAAGCTGGTCGAGGTCGCCGCTCTCATTGGAGGGGCCGTGTCAGCCCGCGCGATTGCTCGCGTATGGGACCCCCGTCACGCCGACCTTGCGCTCGTAGCGTTCGCGCTCAATCCGCTGCTCCTACTCGAGGGCCCGGGCAACGGGCACAACGACGTGCTCATGGTTGCACTGATGCTTGCGGGGATTGCGCTGGTGTTGCGCTCTTCATGGAAACTCGGCTTCCTGGTTCTGGGCGTATCAGTCGGCGTGAAGTTCGTGAGTCTGGCGATCGTGCCCTGGCTGGTCCTTGAGATGGTCAGGCGGATGTCGTGGAGAAGGGCGGCGGGACGAACTGCCGTGTCCGGGGTGCTCGTTCTTGCCCCCGTACTCTTGGCGCTTCTGCCCTTCTGGACAGGGCCCGGGACACTCTGGGGCCTGGGCGCCATGTACAACACGCGATCGTCGGGAGACACCACCATGCGTGCCGGCGTCGTGTTCGTGGTGTTCCTCTATGCAGTGCTGACAGTCTGGGTCTGGCGGGGAAGGGGCGAGCGTCTGGCGCCGGCCTGGACCCTGTGGTCGACCGCGGGCATTCTGTTCGCCATACCGGGGATCCTGCCCTGGTACCTGTCGTGGCCGACAAGCGTCACACTCACGCGGTGGGACCGTCGGCAGGCGGTCATATCAGTGGCATGCATGGTCCTTGGCGTGCGTTGGATGCTGTACTACACGGCGCTCAGGGGCGGTTGATTGCAGCCGGGTGCTCTCGCGGAACAGGCGGCTGCCTGGTGAGGAGCGACGTCAGCCACGAGCCCAGAATCGCACATCCGTCCGTGGTCAGATGGTGCGAGGCCGTTGAGTCGAAGAGCAGCTCCGCCCGGGTGCCGAACTCATCGTCGGCATCCCACCACAGCAGCGCCACGGGTACCCTCGGAAGCGCCGGGATGCGCCACGCGCGATCGGCGAGCCCTGGGAGGCTCTCAGCCCCGAGGCGTTCGGCGGCGGCGGCGAGCTGCTCTGGCTGCGGTGCGAACCGGCGGACGATCTGCGCGCTTGTGTAGCCACGGAACGCCGTGACATAGAAGGACGCGTCCGGCAGGTCTGCGAAGGAGATCCACGTCCCGCTGGGCGTCGAGCCGTCCGACAATGCCAGGTAGTACACGAGAAGCGCGGCGACGTGCGGAGGGGAGGGAGCCTCGCCGAGGAAGACCTCGAAGGCCGGATAGGCTACCGACGCCAGCGTGCCGAAGAACGGCAGCCTGAACGCGAGCCCCGCCGCGTCCCATTCGGCCCCGATTCGGGCAGCGGCAGCAGCCGGCTCCAGCCCGGCGGCCTTCTCCCGTGCGACCTTCAATGCGTCGTCACCCATAGGCGAAGCCTCCAGCCAGCCGCACGTGCACGTGTGATGTTGCCCATCGCATGCGTCGTCTACGGTACCAGGGCGGCGTTGATGTCGCCTAGTGTTTCCGCGTCGATGCTGGCGACACCGCCGAAGACGAACGCCCTGCCGGTCGCTGTCGTGTGCTCTCTCAGGAAGGTTCCGCTCGGAGCCGGAAGCGACGTCGGCCGGGTCAACACGAGGCAACCCTTGTTGACCGGCGAGAAGGTAGATGCGGTGTACCATGTTCGGCTTGGCCGCGCTCAGGGTGTCGGTGCCCCCGCTCGTGAACGGCTTGCCGGGGATGACCTCGTCGTCGAGATCGAGCACGGCGGCAGGAGCGGTGAGCTGCACGAGGATTGAGCACATCAAGACCACGAGCATGCCGATAAGAACAGCCTTCGAGACGCGCCCCTAACACGCAACTCCCACGAATGCTCACCCCTCAGCGAACGAGACCAAGACGCCCTCCTGCGGAGCGTGTACCCAACACCCACGGCCCCGTGCGGTCGCCAATCAGCCGCGAAGGCCTAGGATTCGCACTCCTTGGCGACGGCACGGAGCACCTTTGGCACGGCACGGAACGGCACAGCGCCAGCAGCCGCGTTATCGACTGCTCCGCACGTGTAAATGTCGAGTTCGGGGCAGTAGAAGAGCCAGCAGCCTGTCGACCCGGTGTGACCAACAACCGCGGGCACCGCACCGAAGGGTGTCAGCCACCTCGGCAAAGCGAAGCGCATCGTGCCCAGTCCGTAGGCGATCGGCCAGCCCGGCAGTCGGGGCGTACCCGGGTCGAACCCGAAGGTGTTCCAGTGCTGTTGCATGAGTGTGGCAGTGGCCGGGTCGTCGAACGCCATGCCGCTCAGTAGCGCCCGCATGAAAGCGAACTGGTCAGCCACGGTGCTGTACATGTCGCCCAGGGACTTGAGCAGCCGAGGAAGCTCGAGCATCTCCCCGCCGGCCCAGAGCGCGGATGGCGCGGTCGGCGTCCCGGGCGGTTCGACTCCTGCCGCCCATGTGCGCAGTAGGCCGAGGGGTTCGAGCAGTTCCGTCGCGAGTGCTTCGTGCCAGGCGTGCCCGGAGACCGCCTCGATGATCGCGATGGCAAGTGCGAAGTTGGTGTCCGAGTAGCGCGCCCGCACGCTCTGTTCGGTGAGCAAAGGCTGCGGTGGAAAGTGCGGCGTGAGGTCATCTCTTACGGTGCGGCAGATCTCGTCGATTTCTAAGTCGCGGTCACCTTCGGCAAGGATGCGGTCGATCAGCCGCGGTCCGGTCCTCGGCTTGTCCTCCAGGTAGTCAGGAAGGCCGGACGTGTGACTCAGCAAGTGGCGCACGGTGATTGCGCCGGTGTGGTCGGCACCGTCAAACACATGTAGCCGGTTTGCCAGTCCACTAGGCAGGTAGGCGGCGAACGGCTCATCCAGTCCCACCTCATCGCGTTCGACCAGCCGCAGCACCACCGCTGCGATGTAGAGCTTGGTGACGCTCGCAACGAAGTACGGGGTGTCGGCTGTCATCGGACGACCGGTGTTGTCCGCATCACCTGTCGCGCCAGCCCAAGCGAAGGCTCCATCGCCGCTCTCGACCGCAAGCACGGCATGGTGGACTCCGGGCTTCTTAGCGAGTCCCGAAAGCAGGGACTCAAGCGCAGGTGAAATCACGGGGCGCTCCTCGGAATCGGCGTCATGTCAGGCGCCTGGCGCCGAGCACTCATCGGCGTCCGCGTGCAATCGCGCCACCCGTATCGTGAAAGCGGAGCCAGATGAGAATTGTCTGTGCTGTGGGACGCGAGACGCCCGAGTACATTGTAGCGGAGGGTAGAATCCCCACGGAGTCGCTTCCCGAGCGGCACCGACCCTTCCTAGCGCGCCGCGTGCTATATTCTCCCCCACGCCGCACTCGACGGTTGGGTGCCGAGAGGGGTTTCGCGTGGCCGACGCGATCCGCATAGGACTCCCACGATCGATGCTCTACCACAAGTACCACGTGCTCTGGTCGACGTTCTTCGAGGAACTCGGCTGCGAGACCGTGGTGAGTCCGCCCACCAACAAGTGGCTGCTCGAGCGCGGGGCCTCGCTCGCGGTGGACGAGTCCTGCTTGTCCATGAAGATCTTCCTCGGGCATGTCGAGGCTTTGCGCGGCCGTGCGGACTACGTGCTTGTGCCCGCGATCGCCTCCCTGTACCCGCGCGAGGATGCATGCGTGAAACTCATGGGTGCGTACGACATTGCGCGCCATTCGGTCGAGGGCGTGTCCCTCATCACGTACGTCGTAGATGAGCAGCGGGGCATCTCGGAGAAGCGTGAGATGTTGCGGTTGGGACGGAAGTTCTGCCGAAACCCCCTCCGGGTGCGTGCGGCGTACCATCGCGCGAGACTCAACCTCCGGGCCCACGAGCGCGAGTTGGCGCGCGAACAGCAGTCGCTCGTCGACGCACCACGGGACCGTCTGCGTATTCTCATCGTCGGACACGCCTACAACCTGGCCGACGAGTTCATCGGCGCTCCCATCAAGCGGTACCTGGAGTCCCTGGACGTGACAGTACTCGACTCCGAAGCGCTCGACCACGAGGTGGCTCGTAGCCTGTACGCGCACATCTCCACGGACGTCAAGTGGACTTACAACAAGCAGCTCCTTGGCGCGGTGGAGTACTACCGCGACAAGGTCGACGGGATGATCTTCCTGGTGGCCTTTCCGTGTGGGCCGGACTCGCTCATGGTCGAGCTTTGCCAGCGCAGGGTGAAAGACGTTCCGATTGCCATCCTGGTGCTGGACGAGTTGTCCAGTGAGACCGGGCTGCGTACGCGCATGGAGAGTTTCGTGGATATCCTGATGATGGGCAGGGCCGCTGATGGTCGCAGCGCGGCCCCGCAAGGAGAGCCGGAGGCGATCCGTGGAACCGCCTAGGATCACGTTCCCTCACATGGGCGATTACTGGATCGGTTTCAAGGCTCTCGCCGAGCGCCTCGAGTGCGAGACCGTGGTCCCGCCCAAGATGACCGCGCGCACCCTGGAACTCGGCACCCGGCACAGTCCTGAGTTCGTGTGCGTTCCATTCAAGTACAACATCGGCAACTTCATCGAGGCCATCGAGATGGGCGCAAACACCATCATCCAGGCCGTCGGTGGGTGCCGCTTCGGCTACTACGGCGAGGTGCAGGCGGCGATTCTGCACGACCTGGGCTACGACGTGCGGTTCATTCGCGTCGACGCCGGGAACAACGCCCTCGATTTCATCCGCGACTTCCGTAACAAGACGTGTCCGCAACTGTCGCTCCGCCGGGTGAAAGATGCCTTCGTGTTCGCCCATCGAATAGGCGTGGCCATAGACTCGGTGCAGGATTTCGTGCGCAAGAACGTCGGGTTCCAGGCTCGCGAAGGCGAAATCGAACATGCCGAGGCGCGTTTCCTCTCCCGACTGCAGGATGCCGACACGGTCCGCGAGATCGATGCGTTGCGCGACGAAACGCTCGAAGAGATGCGCTCGATTCCACTGGAGCGTCCGGACGACCCGCTTCGCGTGGGCGTGGTCGGAGAGCTATATGTTGTGATGGAGCCCTTTTCGAACCACGACGTTGAGCGTCAGCTTGCGATTCGTGGGGTCGAGGTGCATCGTCACATGACGATCACCGCAGTCCTCCAGCACTCGATCCAGGGGTATGGGCACGTCGATGACCTCATCGCGCACTCCGGAGATTGGGTGCGTCACCACATAGGAGCGCACGGAACGGAGTCGGTGTCCCTGACGCACGGGTTCATAGAGAGCGGGTTCGATGGCGTCGTACACTTGAAGCCCTTCGGTTGCATGCCGGAGGTGAACGCGATGGCGGTGATGCAGAAGATGTCCCGGGAGCACACGTTCCCGATCCTGTTCCTCAGCTACGACTCGCAGACCGCCGAGACCGGTGTCCGCACTCGGATCGAGGCGTTCTGCGACATGCTGGAGATGCGCAAGAGGAGGATCGTCCGTGTCTAAGGGTTACCTTGGCGTCGACATAGGCTCGATCTCGACGAAGGGCGTCGTGCTTGCCGAGGACGGTCAGATCCTCGCGAGCACCTATCTGTGGACTGAGGGCAACCCCGTCGACGCGGTCAAACGCATGCTTGAGGACCTGGAACTGGGCCTGGGCGATTCGGACGCTGAAGTCGTCTCGGTCGGGACGACCGGCTCGGCGCGCGAACTTATCGGCGCGATTCTTGGCGCGCACGTGGTCAAGAACGAGATCACGGCACACGCCATGGGGACGCTCTCGCTGCACCCCGACGTTCGCACGATCTTCGAGATCGGCGGCCAGGACAGCAAGATCATCATCCTGCGCGACGGCGTGCCCGTGGACTATGCGATGAACACGCTCTGTGCAGCGGGCACGGGCTCGTTCCTGACCGCGCAGGCGCGACGGCTCGGCATTCCCGTGGAACTCTTTGGCGAGTATGCGCTTCGAAGCGAGCGCGCAACGAAGATCGCGGGCAGGTGCACTGTGTTCGCGGAATCGGACCTCGTGCACAAGGCGCAGATGGGCTATGCGGTAGAGGACATCATCGCGGGACTATGCAATGCGATAGTGAGCAACTACCTCAACAACGTGGGTAAGGGTAAGCGGATCGAACCGCCCATCGTGTTCCAGGGCGGAGTGAGCAAAAACGTCGGCGTGGTGGAAGCATTCCGTCGTGCCATGGGCCATGACATCCTGGTCGATGAGTGCGGGCATCTCACCGGTGCGCTGGGCATCGCGCTTCTGGCCAAGGCATCCGGTGCCGAGGAGCGCTTTGACTTTGCGGTTCGCAACGTCTCGTTCAAGACCACCGGTCTCGAGTGCGGCGGCTGTCCGAACAACTGCGAGGTCGTCTACGTGCTGCGCGACGGCGAGCTCCTCGAGGTGTGGGGGAACCGCTGCGACGCCGGGGTCGAGCGCGTGCGCAGCGCTCGTGAGACGCAACAGGCGTGACGAACCCCCAGTCATCTCGCTCCTCGCGCGACCTCGCGCGGGGCACCCATCCGTGGCATCCTGGTGGGGACCGCGACGCGAGAAGGAGCGGATCGAGAAGATGAACCTCGAGAACATCGGTCGGCAGAGTGCTCTCTCTACGATCAGTCTGCGGCGCAGTTCCTTCGAGTAGCCAACCTGCCATCTGACGCGCGCCGCCGCCGCTACGCTCTCGCGTGGGCGGGTTGCGCGTAGTGTCCGGTCAAGCAGCGGTGCGGAGGCCGTTCAGCCCCCTCCTGCCGCCGGACCGGCTGTTCGATGACACCTTCATGTCCGACGCGTCCTGCGTTGGATGTACCGGTTTTCCACCTTTTGGCGGATTGTGGCTCATACCGTTCGGAGAGTAGTCTCGTTCCACCTCCAGGGGGGGGAGGGTTCCGCCAACCAGCGAAACGTCACTTGGCGAAGGTCGGAGTGTCCGCGTATCGCGGACACCGTAAATCGGAGGTAGTCATGCGCGCTTCGTCCGCGTGGCGTTTGCGTCGAACGCTGCTTCACCGCGTCCTGTCCGCTGTTCTCGCGCTGCTCATCTCGAGCGTCCCGAATACCGTAGCAGCCGTGGCGTTCGCTGCCGAGGTCGTCTCGGTGGAGGTGGTCGCGGGAACCGAGCATGGCGTCATCCGCATCGGGGCAGGCGCTTCGACCGCATTTCCTATCAAGGTCAGTGCAATCGGCAAGCTCACCAAGAGCTTCACTGAGAGTGTGCCGGCCAAGGTCACGATTCCGACCGTCTACTCGCTGAGTGCGGCCGGTGCAGCTTCTTCGAGCACCCCGAGTGGATTGCTTAACTTCTGGGGCGACAACAGCAATGACGTGACGTGGGTGGGCTTCCCGACGCCCTACACGGTCGGAGCCACGCTGAACGTGGCCGCTGGCTGTCCGGCCGGGACATACACTCTCGTCATCACGCCGACCATCACGCCTGCTCAGCCGACCGGTAATCCTCTCGAGAACGCAGTCGTCGACTCGATCACGGTCGTCGTCGGCGATACCACGCCGCCTGTCACGACGGCTTCCGTGAGTGGCACACTCGGCAGTTCAGGCTGGTACACGAGCAACGTGTCGATCGCCCTGAGCGCCACCGACAACTCCGGCGGCACAGGCGTCGACTACACCGAGTACAGCCTCGATGCCGGTGTTTCGTGGACACGGGGGAACTCGGTCAGCTTGACTCAGGAGGGCGTACGCACGATCTACTACCGCTCTGTGGACAAGGCGGTTCCGGCCAATGTCGAGAGTCCCGCAAAGCAATTGACGATCAAGATCGACAAGACCGCGCCGAGCATCTCGTTCACGAACTTGACCTCGGGCGACTGCGTGAGGTCAGTCGCTCCCGAAGTCAGCTACAGCGACACCATTTCGAGCATCGAGGTGGGCACGTTTGCGATGATACTCGACGGCTTGCCCTACTTTGGCGGAACCATCGTCGAGGAAGGGCTACACACGCTGACGGCGAGCGTTTCGGACCAGGCAGGCAACAAGGCTAGCCGCTCGGTCTCCTTCCGTGTCGACTCTACGGATCCGATCGTGACGATCACGAATCCTTCAGACGACGGAAAGTACAAATCTGCACAATCGTTCGAGTTCAGCGTCGTAGACGCCGATCCTGGCGTGATCGTGACGTCGAATCCTGCGCTTCCCCACATCTGGACGACCGAGGGATTCCACACAGCGATGGCTTCGGCGACTGACGGAGCGGGCAACACCGGCTCTGACGCAGTCAGCTTCATGATCGATATGACCGCTCCCGACACCGGAGCGGATCTTTCCGGTTTGTTTGGCGAGTCCGGCTGGTTCGTCGGGCCCGTGACCGTGAGTCTGAATGCGGACGACCCGGAGTCTGGCGGTGTCTTCTCGGGTGTGGCGGAGACGTGGATCAAAGTGGACTCCGGGGACTTCGTTCCGTACGACTTCGACTCGCCGGTCACCGTGAGTGGCGAGGGCGAGCACACGGTCTCCTTCTACAGCGTTGATGCCGCAGGAAACGAAGAGCCCGCGGACAGCACGACGTTCAGCATCGACACCGTCAAGCCGACCGCCGGCATCACGCTGACCGGCACACCAGGCCTGGACGGTTGGTACACCTCTACGGTGCTCGCCGAGCTGAGCGGCGGCGACGACACGTCGAAGCTCGACCACATCGAGTACAACCTCAACGGTCACGGCTGGCTGGACTACGAGGAAGCCCTCACGCTTTCCGACGGCAAGCACACGCTGCAAGCCCGCTCATTCGACATCGCAGGCAACGAGAGCGACACTGCGGAGCAGACCGTTTTGGTCGACACCGTCAAGCCGACAGCCGGCATCACGCTGACCGGCACACCAGGCCTGGACGGTTGGTACACCTCTACGGTGCTCGCCGAGCTGAGCGGCTTGGACGGCACCTCGGGTCTCGACCGTGTCGAGTACGACCTTGGCAGCGGTTGGCTGGACTACGAGGAAGCCCTCACGCTTCCTGACGGCGAGCACACACTGAGCGCCCGCTCGGTCGACGAGGCCGGCAACATCGGTGCTGTGGTGACCGAGACGGTCAACGTCGACACCGTCGCACCGGTCACGACGTGCGCTGCCGATCGCGTGCCGGGCCACAACGGCTGGTACACCGATCCCGTGACCCTGACGCTCGGTGCCACCGACAGCGGCTCCGGTGTCGCGAAGACCTTCTACAGCTTCACCGGACCGGATGATTGG
>JAUXNU010000174.1 GCA_030682655.1 Actinomycetota bacterium
GAAACGCCGTTCAGCGACTGGTGGAATGGCGGCTCCTTCGACAGGCGGACGCGTACGTCGTTCACGGCGAGCTTCTTGCGGAGCAGGCGGTCGAGCAAGCGTGGTACAGGCCGGGGGCGCCAGTCTTCAGAATCCGACAGGGAATGCTGGCTCAGCCGTCGGGGGCCGCACCTCTCCCCGATGAACCAACGATTCTGTTCTTCGGACGGGTCGAATACTACAAAGGCCTGGACGTTCTCGTAGATGCGGTTCCGCTTTGTGAATCGAGGCTATCGGGACTGAAGGTCATCGTCGCGGGGACGGGCGCGGATCTCGAGAGGTGTAGGGCGTTGGCGCACGGGAATCCCCGATTCGAGTGGCACGATCGGTTCATTGCCGACGAGGACATCCCGGATCTCTTTGCGCGTGCGAGCGTGAGTGTTCTGCCGTATCGTGAGGCGAGTCAGAGCGCTGTTGCCGCCCTCGCGTTCTCCAACCGGCGGGCGGTTGTCGCCAGTCGAGTGGGGGCGCTCCCGGAGGCGATCCGTGATGGCGTGACGGGCGCTCTCGTCCCGCCGGAGGATCCTGGGGTCCTCGCGGATGTGCTGTGCGAAGTCTTGTCGAACCGAGCGAAGCTCGATGCCATGAGCGATGCTGCGCTGGAGGAGATCACGGCGGGACGGCTCTCCCGAGGAGCCATTGCAGCAGCTCACATCGATGCATACCGTAGGACGCGTGAACGACTCACGGCGGGAGGCGGAAGCCCAAGATGAATCAGTTCACGTCCGCGGCGGATGACAGCGCTACCGCATCCACGAATCGGCGAACGCTGAATGTGGTCTTCGACATCGCCGCTCTTGCTCAAGGAGGCATGGAGCGGCAACTCATCGACGTTGCGTCGGGCCTCAGAGTTCGCGGACACGGCGTGACGGTGGTAGTGAACAAGGCGGCGACAGCGTATTCCGACGAGCTGGGCAGCGGCGGCGTGGAATTGGTTGAACTCGGTTCGACGAAGCAGTTGGACTACGCTGTGCTCGCAAGTCTGAAGCGCGTGGTCGCGCGGACGTCTGCCGATGTGATGGTTGGCGTGAACTTCAATGCAACATTCTGGGCTAGGGTCGCTGCCCATTCCTGCGGGATCGGAGCAGTGATCGCAGAGCACAGTACCAACCGAGGGCGTCCCGTCAAGGTGGTACTCGGGAATCGACTGCTTGGAAGATGGACGGACGCTGTGATCGCATGTGCGGAGGCACAGATACCGTCTCTCGTGGATGAGGGCTCCCCGGCTGATCTCATTTCGGTCGTCAGGAACGGGGTGGACGCTGAACGATTCCATAGGTCACCGGAAGAGGGCATCGCGTTCAGGGAGCGGTTTGGAGTGCCTTCTGACGTCATGACCGTCGGCATCGTCGCCGCCCACAGGATGGAGAAGCGGCACGATCGCTTTCTGGAGCTGGTCGCAGCGCTGCGTAGGATGGGGCTGCCTGTGGTAGGAATTGCTGTCGGTGCGGGGCCGCTGCTGGAAGCGAACATTGCCAAGGCCAGGCAGGCGGGACTTGAAGACAGCACTGTATTCACAGGCGGTGTTGACGATCCACGTGCGGCCTACAACGCTTGCGACGTCTGCGTGTTGTGCTCCGATGCCGTCGAGACTCTGCCGCTAAGTCTGATGGAATCCCAGGCGTGCGGTACGCCGGTCGTGTCGATGGATATCGGGGGCGTCATCGAGACTATGGTGCCGGGTGAGACGGGATTGATCGTGGCTGAGGGTGATGTCGAGGCATTTGCGATGGAGACAAGGAGACTGATCTCCGAATTCCCACTGCGTGAGGCTATGGGTCGCGAGGGCGAGCGGTGGGTGCGGCAAGAGCGCTCGCTCGCGTCAATGGTTGACGGATACGAACGGGTTCTTCGAATCGCGGCGAGACGCGCTGCCTCTCGACGGTCGCACTGACGCAGGTTCAGGGGCCTCCGAGAGACTCGATCAGTTCGACGTAGCGGGCGCGAGGCGTGTCCACGAGAAGTGGCTGAGACGGGCTTGTGCCGCGCGAGATGCGTCGAGACCCCTGCCCGGGTCGGCGATGAGTTCGCGAACGGCGCTGGAGAGGGATTCGGCATCCCCCGGAATGAAGTACTGCGCCCCGTCACCCCCTTAGCTGATCGCGGATGGTTCTGAGGTCGGAGGCAACGACCGGAATCCCAAGAGCTGCGTATTCGAAAGCCTTCATGGAATATGCCGTTCGTATGAAGGGGGAGTCCTCATACGGGATGACGCCGATGTCATACTGGGGGAGATCACGGGGCAGTTCCTCTGATGGCACCTGTCCATGGAAGGTGACTGCGCCCCGGAGTCCGAGCGAGTCAGTCATCTGCTCGAGTGACGATCGGGCATCCCCGTCTCCGTAGATATCCAGCGAGGCTTCGGTCCCGTGTCCGTTCAGTGTAGCGAGAGCGCGCAGCAGAGTGCCGAGACCGAAGCGTTCGGAAAGCGTGCCGTGATAGACAAGCTTGACGTGGGCTGACCGTAGCGCACGGAACTCAGGTTCCCGGCGCGTGAAGACGGACTCGTCGACTCCGTTCAAGACGATCTCTGCGTGGACACCGTGGCGTGAGGCCAGTGCGTCACGCATGTACGGGGAGGTGGTGATGACGAGGTTCGCTGTGCGGACGCTGAGTCCCTCCAGAAACTCCAGCGCCCGGACAGTCGTCCGACTGCGATCCTGAGCGATGGCGAGCTCGGGCATGACATCATGGATGTCCAGGACTGACTTGGCCCGTCTATCTCCGTAATGGGCTGCGAGCGCGAGCCAGTCTGGCGGGTTGGCGACCTGGACCACGTCGGTGGGCCACGATCGGCATCGTGATACCCAACGCAGTACATGAAGAGGAAACAGGCCGTACTCGCGCAACCGGGCACCCGTGCTGCTGACCTTCTCTCGGCGAAGGGGCGAGCGCTCGATTTGCACGCCTCGCCATGTGGACTGCGTGCTTCTGCCAGATGCCGCATATATGCGCACATCGTGGCCTGCTTCGGAGAGAGCGGCAGCCTGTCGTTGGACACGGTTCTCGGATCCCGGGAAGTCCTCGAGCACGACGAGGCAGACTCTCACCTCAGCTCACCAGTTCCTCGTAGATACGGGCGATGGCGTCCGCCTCCTTGGCAGTTGAGAGGGCTGCGCAGAGCGGTATCGCATCGGGCGCCGGGTCTGAAAGCGCCCTCGTGCATTCCAGAGCGATCGTCTGGGGCTCCTCGCAGGCAACCACGCGGCAGCCGGAGAGGGGCGGGAGGTAGTCTGCCACGTCTCCCACGTCGGTGCTGACGACGCGCGTGCCAACGCAGAGCGCCTCGCGAACGACAACGGGGCTTCCTTCGCGGGCGCTGGTCACAAGGAGCAGATCGAGTCCGGCGAGCATGACGGGCATGAGAGTGGGATCGACCCCGTCGAACTCGATGATACGGACATCGCCGATGAGGTCCCGAAGGTGCTCGATCGTCTCGCAGAAAAGAGGGTATCTCTTTTCGGGCCGTGAAGGAGCCGCGGGGAAGCCAATGTACGTCGCGTGAGTGTCCCACCCAAGCTCGGCGCGGGCGTCAGCCTGGGACCGCGGCTGGAATCTGGTCGTGTCCACACCACAAGGCACAACGCGCGCGCGCGATTCGACAGTGGATGGGAGTGCGCGCTTCATAGCGGGAGAAACGACCACGGGAACGTCGTCATCGGACAGGAACGCGAGGGAGATCCTCCGTTTCCAAGGAATGGCCAGGTCGCTGCCGTGAAAGGTGACTACGCGTGGGCCAGTGACACCACGGGCCAGGATTTGGGCGAGGCCGAAGTGTACGTGCGTGACGTCCGGGCGGAATGTGCGTGCTGCGTGTCGCACTGTCGCGGCTCCGGTGAGATACCTGCTGGTTCGCGTGACCGTGTCTATGTAGCTGACGTGAATGTCCCATTCCGGTCTCAGGGAGCGCAAGGCTTCGACCTCCCGAGCAATGAAGACGCCAGCGGTTGGACGTCCGGCGCTCGGGTACATGTTGCAGACGATCATGACTCTCATGGCCGCGGGCTGCGATGTGTTGGAAAGAACATGTTCCATGGGCTCCGAGAATCGGCCGCGTTGTCTATGTGGCTAGCTTATCATCCAGTCGCCTGTGCCAGGTGCGCGTATCGTCGGCGCTCGTTCGTGCGGACCGATGGAAACACGGCGACCTCCTCGGCTCTCTGAGAGGGCCGAGGAGGTCGTGGGTGAGATGATCCGGTCTGGGGGACGGCCCCTATGGCAAGCTCCCCAGCAGATCGACAGCGTCTACACCTACCTTGGTGTTGGAGGCGCTCGCGTTCTTGGTGCCCGTGGGACGGATGACGACCGTGTGCGTCGTGTCAGTCAGGCCACGCGCGCTCCAGACTTGCTGCTGGAATGGCCAGTTGGGAGCGTAGAGATCCACCAAGACCGGAGCGCTGCCGTCCACCGAGACCGAGGCGATGCCGAAGTCGGGCGCCTGGTTCGCTATCCAGATGAAGTCCGTACCGCGGAAGGTGATGGTCGCCGTCGCTCCTGCGTTGACGCTATACGTGTAGTTGCCTCCAAAGGCCGATGAATGCGAGTAGGTCGTCCAGCCGCCAGTGAAGGTGATCGCTGGGCCCTGTTGATCGTAGCGTGCGAACACTACGAACGACACCGAGCGTGTTTGCTCGACGTTGCCAGCCTTGTCCACAGAGTAGTACTCGAGGGAGTACGTTCCCGTTGCGGTTGTTGATGCGGTTGTGCCAGTCTGCCACGAGCCGGAGTTGAGGCGCCACTTCGTGTGGGCGACTCCGCTGTTGACGTCGGTTGCCGTTAGAGTGATTGTCGCCGAGTCCGCGTACGTCGCCTTCGCGGCAGCGGTGGTGGTGGGCGGAGTGGTGTCGAGTGGGGCCGTGAGTGTGCCGACGAGATCGATGGCATCGATGTTGATCCTCGTTCCCGTGGACGACACGTTCTTGGTGCCAGTCCAGGCAATGGTGACGGTATGAGTCGTCTCAGCAAGACCCGAGATGCTCCAGACTCGTTGCTGGCTTGGATAGTTGGACGCGTAGATATCGATGAGTGTCGGTGCCCCGCCGTCCACAGACACACGGGCGATTCCGGAATCCGGTGTGCGCGATGCGATCCAGTCGACAGCGGTGCCGTTGAAGGCGACCTCGACCGACGCGCTTGTGGCATAGGAGTACTTGTAGGCTCCGGCGTAGAGACTGGATTGTGTAAAAGAGCTCCACGAGCTGTTGTACACGACACGGGAATCCAGGTTGTCGTATCGGGTGAACACCGTGAATGCGGCCGTCTTCGGGGCTTCATCGTTGCCGGCGTAGTCCGTTGAGTAGTAGCTCAGGGTGTGTGACCCGGGGATGGAGGTCGTCATTGTGCCGCCTGTTGTCCACGTGCCGCCGTCGAGTCGCCACTTTGTTGTGGACACACCCACACCAGCACCATCGGAGGCGGAGAGCTTGATCGTCGCCGAGGCTGCGTACTTGTCAGTTGCATTCGTGTTCGTCACTGGTGGCGTAGTGTCCGGATACGGTGTGATGATGCCGCGTATGTTGGCAATGTCGAGTCCGACCTTGGTGTTCGTGGCGCTGGGGTTCTTGCGGCCCGTCCAGTCGATGCGAACCGTATGGGGGCCGCGCGTGAGGCCGGTGACGTTGTAGACCTGCTGCTGGAAGTAGTAGCCGCCGGAGAATAGATCGACATCGACTGGTGCGCCGTTGTCAATCGAGACCTGGGCGATACCGAAGTCCGGAGCCTTCGCGGTGATCCAGGAGAACTCCGTGCCGTCGATTGCGAAGATCACAGAGGCGCCGGAGCTGTTCGTATAGCGGTAGGAGCCGCCTGAGTGATTGGGATGTGAGTAGACGACCCAACCACCGCGATACAGGATGTTCTCCGCCGCGTCTTCATAGATGTGTCGTGTCTGCTGGAGTTCGCCGATCATGCCCACGGTGTCGATGCCGATCTTGGTGTTCGAGGCGCTCGCGTTCTTGCGACCCGTCCAGGAGATCTTGACCGTGTGAGACCCGTTCGCAAGTGCGGAGCGACTGAAGACCTTCTGCTGGAAGTAGTACCCCGACGAGTACAGATCGACATCGACGGGCGCGCCGTTGTCGATGCTTATCTGCGCGATGCCGCACTCGGGCGCCTTGTAGGTGTACCAATCGAACGATGTTCCCGAGAACGTGATATGTGCGACCGAGGACGACGCATTGGTGTAGGAGTAGTTGCCCGCGTAGAGGTTTGCGTTCGAGTACGTGACCCAGCTGCCGGTATAGAGAATGTTGGAGTCCGTCTGGTCGAAGCGCTTGACCACGTCGAAGACGGCCTGTTTGGTCGTCTCGGTGTTGCCGGCCGCATCGGTCGAGTACCACTCGAGCAGATGCGAAGCGGAGACGGTGGGCACAGTCACGCCCGTGCCGGTGTTCCAGCCGCCGCCGTTGAGGCGCCACTTCGTGGACGCGACCCCGGAGAGCGGGTCGGTGGGGGAGAGCGTGATCGTCTGCCCGCCGTCGAGGTAGCTCGGGACCGCGTTGCTCGTCGTCACCGGCGCTGTCTTGTCGATGTAGACGTACGCGTTCTTGACCGTCTCAGCATTGCCGCGCACGTCCACGGAGTAGTACTTGACGAGGTTCGTGCCCTCGCTCGAGACCGCAAATGCCCCCGCGTACGGCACGGTGGGATACGACCCATTCGTGGAGTAGTAGGTCGCCGCCACGCCCGTCGTCGCATCTGTACTTGCCAAGGAAACCAGGACAGTCCCGCTCTGCCAGCCCACAGGCGCATCGCACGTGGTGACCGGAGGTACGCTATCGGGTACGAGCGCTATGTTGCCATCGATTGTGAATCGGTCCGCAGCAATTCGCGTTCCCGACGAGGACGCGTTCTTCGTCCCGGTCCACTCAATAAGCAGATAGTGATAGCTGTACGTGATGGTCCCGGAGTCCCAGAGGGCCTTGTCGTACTGAGTAGCCGCAGAGTACAGGTCCACGGTGGTCTTGTAGACGCCATCGAGATAGACATTCGCCTTTCCGAAGTTCGGCCCGAGTTCGCCGTACCAGGTCATCTTCTCGCCGTTGAAATAGACATGCGCCTGGGCGCCACTGGCGTCCGTGTGTGCCCACGAGCCGCCGCTGCCGGATCCCGTGACAGTCGTCCACGGCCCCTTCAAAACGATGTTCGAGTTGTCCTGCTGGTACGTGTTGGTCGCCAGACGGACCCGGAAGAGCTTGCTCTTCGTCGTCTCGACATGCCCGGCCTTGTCCACTGAGTACCAGTAGACGGTATGCCAGCCCCACGCGTTGATGTATGCCGACGTGCCTTGTTGCCAAGCGCCGTTGTCGAACTTGTAGTACGTCCTGTCAACGCCCGAGTGTGCGTCGGTGGGGAAGAAGTTGATCAGCGCATCGCCGGCGTAGGTGTCGCCGCAGTCCGAGGTGGTGACCGGGGCTGTGTAGTCGATCTTCACGTAGGCGGTCTTCTCGGCCTCCGTGTTGTTGCGCGTGTCTCGCGCGTAGTACTTGACTGTCGTGGTGCCCTCGGCTGACACGGTCCATGGGCTTCCGTAGATGTTGTATGTCTGTCCGCCGTTGGTTGAGTAGAAGATCGCATCGATCTGAGAGGCGGTATCTGTCGCGGTGATCGAAACCTGGACCGGCGCCGTTACCCAACCTGTGGGACCATTGAACGTGGACACAGGGGGTTCGGTATCCGGCGGAAGAACCGAGATGTTTGCGACGGTAGGTGTTTCCACGTTGCCGGCACCGTCGGCCGAGTAGAACGCGAGCGTATGCTCGCCGAATGTGCTGATGGGAACGCTCAGTCCTGTGATCCACGATCCGCCATTCAAGCTGTACTTGGTGAAGGAGATACCCGAACCGCCGGAGTCGCTGGCGGCGAGAGTGATGAGCGCTGTCTCGACATAGTAGGGCTGTGGATTGACCATCAACGTGCTGGGGGCGGTGTTGTCGAGCTGGAGCACTCTCTCGCGCACAGGCTCCACGTTGCCGCGGTTGTCCACGGAGTAGAAGCGGACTGGGTAGATGCCCGCCTCGGCAACCAGGATTGGCCCTTCGTACAGGGTCGGCGTCTCTTCCTCGCTACTGAGGTAGTAGTAGGTAGCCGCCACTCCGGTGACATCGTCCTCGGCGTACAGGTTGATGTAGAAGGGTCCCTTGGTCCAGCCGCCCGGGATGTTGGAGTCAGTCACGGGGGGTCGATCATCGACCGGCAAGATGCTGATGAGCTTGAGCTGAGAGTTCTCTTCGTTGCCTGCGAAGTCGATCGACTTGTAGTAGAGCGTGTGGAGAATCTCGCCGCTGACTTCGATGGGGGCGCTGTAGTCTCGCCATATGTCGCCGTCGAGCTTGTACTGTATGCGCTGGACACCGGACACGTCGGGTGGCCCGCCAGCCCAGTTGTCGGTCGCAGAGATAGTCACCGTGGCCGTTCCGATGTAGCTGGCTTGGGCATCCGAAGTCGTTGTGGGAGGCGTCTTGTCGATCTTCAGCCCCGTTGTCTTCGTGAGTTCGGTGTTGCCCCGGCTGTCCACGGAGTAGTACTTGATCGGCGTGATTCCCTCGGCAGTCACCGTGAATGGCGCCAAGTACGGCGTCGTGGGCTGGGTGCCGTTTGTGGAGTAGAACGTGGCCGTGACCGTCGTCACGGCGTCGATCGCATTCAGCGACACCTGGAAGTTGGTTTTGAACCACGTCTGATCCGAGAAGTTGGGCGTTGTCACCGGTGGGTTGTCATCGACCGGCTCGACGATAATCACCGCGTGCTGCAAGGCCTGGGAGTTTCCTGCGTAGTCGGTCGAGTACCAATAGAGGTCATACGTGCCGAGGAACGACATAGTCGCCGTGGTGCCGAACTGGGCTTGGCCGTTGTTCCACCAGTACCACGTCTCCTGAACACGGGAGAGGCTGTCTGCCGGGGTCAGCTGGACAGTCGCCGAACCGTAGTACGGGGTCGTTGTCGCGTTTGATGAGGTGGTCGGCGGGGTCTTGTCCAGTTTGACGTACTGGGTCTTGACGGGCTCGACGTTGCCAGGTCGATCGACCGAGTAGTACTTGACCGTTGTGGTCCCCTCGGTCGACACCTCGAATGGCGCAAGGTATGGGGTCTCCAGTGTCGGAGTCGTTCCATCGGCTGTGCAGTACGTGCCGTTGACGGTTGAGCTGGCGTCAAGCGCGCTCAGTGTGACCAGGACGTTGTTCTTGACCCAGTTGGGGGAGATGTTGGAAAGTCGTTACCGGCGGCACCGTGTCCGGGGCTGCGGGATTCAGCTTGAGCTTCTGGACGCGGTCGTTGAGGGTATCTGCGACGTATAGGTTCCCGTCAGAGTCGATTGCCAGGTCCTCGGGCGATTTGAACTGTCCGGGGCCGCTACCGTACGTTCCGACGGTGTCAACATACGCAAGGTTGCTGTCGAACCGCACGATTCTGGAATTCTGTGTGTCAGCAACGTAGACCGTACCATCTGAGTCGATTGCGAGGCCCTGCGGGCCGTCGAACGAGTCGGAGTTGCCGAACGTGTCGACCGTGGCAATCGGAGCTCCACCTGAAGTGCTGTACTTGTAGAGCTTGTGATAGAGGGCGTCCACAACGTAGAGGTAGCCATCCGGTCCAATCTGAATACCATCCGGCCAGGCAGGCGCGGTGTTGGGAGAAGGTATGGGCAGATTCCAGTACAGATCCTGGTAGGTCCCGCTCGAGGAGTAGACCTGGATGCGGCCATTGTCCGAGTCCGAGACGTAGATGTTGTCGCTCGCATCAACAGCGACATCCAGCGGGCAGCCGAACTCGTACCCACCTGTTCCTTCGCCGTAGGATCCGAACGTGGAATCGAACGTCCCGTCTGCTGCAAGAATCATGATGCGGTCGTTCCAGGAGTCCGCGACGACTATCCGCCCCGTGGAATCGACGGCCATGCCTGCCGGCCAGATGAACTGCGGAGGAGTGGTTGAGCTGCCCGCAGTACCGTAGACGGCAGTGGGCGTGCTTGTACTGACAGCAAGGTCGTACTTGGCGATTCCGTCTAGAACGGATTCGTAGGGCTCGGCTGTGACGGCGTAGTCGGTCTCCGTGACCAGGAGGGTGTCGTCGTCGGCAAGGACGAGAGCTTCGGGATAGCCCTCTCTACCAGCTGCTATGTCCGCTTCCCACGAGTAGCTGTCGGCTGCGGACGGGAAGATGGCCGTCGCGGGTACTGGTGCGAGCAGTGCCGACTGAGCCACAACAAGCATTCCAAGGAGGAAGCTTGTCCATCGCAGACGCCTCTTGCAGAACAACACTCTGGTCACCTCCGTCAGGTCGCTCTCCCGAAGAGCGACACGACCGCATACGCCACGAGACACGAAAAAGCGTGTCTAGGTGTGTTTTCGTCTCGCGAAGCCATATACATTAGGGTTTGGTGAGATTGGGCACAGGTCAGCGCCCACTACACTTGGAGACGTGAAGTGGAAGGAAGTGGAACGACCAACTACGGTCGACCCGTTGTCGGGGCGGTAGTGACTCGGGTTCCGACGGCGAAGCGGGCCGATGAGACGGACGCGGGCTCTCTGGGTCGACCGCAGCATGAGCGGGGAGCTGTCGGATGACACATGAGTCTAGGGACGATGTAGTGGAAGTCTTAGGTTGTTCACTCAACGCGCTGACACTCCGAGAGTCGATCGAGCGCGCTGTGCGCATCGCCCAAGTCGGTGGGGCTACGCAACATGTGGTTGTGAATGCCGGCAAGTACGTTCAAATGGAGAAGGACCAGCATCTGGCGTGTATTGTGCGCAGTGCCGGATTCGTGAATGCCGACGGCATGGCTGTTGTGTGGGCGGCTCGTGTGCTGGGGCGACCTTTGCCCGAGCGTGTCACGGGCATCGACATGTTTCAAGGTCTCCTGAAACGGTGTGAGGACCTGGGAATCCCCATCTACCTGCTCGGGGCGACGGATGAAGTCCTATCCCAACTGCTTGTGGTGCTGAATCTGACGCATCCCAATCTGATCATCGCCGGGTGGAGGAATGGCTACTTCGGTGATGCAGGTAGCGCCGAGGTGGTTGATGCGATACGCGGTTCCGGCGCGCGCATGCTCTTCGTTGGCATGCCTACGCCACGCAAGGAGTACTGGCTGGCGGAGAACCTCACCCGGCTTGAAGTACCGTTCTGTATGGGTGTGGGAGGGAGTTTCGATGTCGTTTGCGGTCACGTGCGTCGTGCGCCGCTATGGATGCAGGGAGTGGGACTCGAATGGTTCTATCGGCTGGTGCAGGAGCCGAGGCGAATGTGGCGCAGATACGTGGTGGGCAACGCGACATTCATCCGATTGGTGGCGCGAGAATGGATGAGGATGCGTCTTCGTAGTCGCGACGCCCTGTGAAACCAGCTACCGGAGGGAATCGTCTCTTCTTTGGGCGGTGGTGCGGGCTAGGGACTATGGAACGGCGACGAGCGAGAGCACTGAATGGAGTCTTTGTGAGACGCGGGAATGACTCCGTGGATTCGCGCTAGGCAACCGCGGAAGTGGCAAGAACCGTCGACGATGGTGACGACACTTCTTGGCGCGAGCGGCCAACCAGAATCACTTCGAACGCATATACTTGTTCCGTCGCGACCCCCGCAAGGAGATGATGTGACCTCTTCACCGGTCGAAAGCACATCCGGTCTCCATAGCTGTGCCGCACTTTCGCGACGGATCCGTCGGAAGACTGTCCGGCTAATGCTGTTCGCCTCCGATATCGTTGCCCTGGTGGCTTCGGGATACCTGGCAACGTACGTTCGTTTCGGGAATCTCGCAGTGCCTGTCACGTTCGAAAACAGGGACATCTACGTAACCTTTGTCGCGCTGTCGATCATGGCTGTGCCGCTCTGGCTGTCTTTTCTGGCCACAGAAGGGCTCTACGACCTCGATCGACTGTCGTGGGGGATGGGCGAGCTCGGGAGCGTAAGCCGTGCCCTGTCGCTGGGAGTCGTCGGATTCATAGTCTTCACGTATGTCTTGAAGCTTGCCGGCCTTTCGCGCGCATGGCTTTTGCTGGTTTGGGCGTTTTCCGTGGCGCTGGTCCTCGCGGGTCGCGTTATCGTGCGGGCTGTGATCATGCGCAGGCGCGTGCGCGGCGACTTCGCAAAGCCGACGCTCGTCGTGGGATCGAACGCGGAAGGAGCCGCCATCATTCGGGTCCTGAGTGCGAACCCGACTTCCGGACTGGTTCCCGCCGGGTGTCTCTCATCTTCGCAATCCGAGCGTCTCTCGCTGGACTTCTGCAGTCCGGAGATTCCATGCCTTGGGTCGGCCCGCGAACTGCGAGACGTCATAGGGGTACACAGGATCGACACCGTCGTGATTGCCTCTTCCGCGTTCGATCACGACGTGCTCGCACGCATGCTGGCGGAGCTTCGAGATCAAGACGTTGATGTGCACGTCTCCTCGGGACTGTTCGAGATTCTTACCCGAAGGGTGCTCGTTCGCGAGGTCGGGGGAGTGCCGCTGATTACCGTCAAAGGACTGTCGCTCTCGCGTCGCAATCTGCTTACGAAACGAGTGTTCGACATCGTTGTGGCGCTGTTGATCGTGCTTGTCGGCATGCCGATCTGGCTGACAATTGTGGCAATCATCAAGGCGACGAGTCCCGGTCCGGTGTTCTATGGTCAGGAGCGAATCGGCAAGGGCGGCCGTCCGTTCAAGATGCTGAAATTCCGGTCGATGGTGGCCAACGCCGACCAGCTGCTTGCCGAGCTTCGCGCTGCGAACGAGGCTTCCGGGCCGCTATTCAAGATGAAGGACGACCCGCGCGTGACGAAGATAGGGCATTGGATGCGCGGTCACTCGATTGATGAGTTCCCACAGCTTCTGAACGTTCTCATGGGCGAAATGAGCCTTGTGGGGCCCAGACCTCCACTTCCACGTGAGGTCAACGAGTACACAGAGCACCACTGGAGGCGTCTGGAGGTTGTGCCGGGGATGACGGGTCTTTGGCAGGTCTCCGGAAGGTCGGCGCTGACATTTGACGAGATGGTCCGTCTGGACCTCTTCTACATCGAGAACTGGTCCGTTGGGCTCGACACGTCGCTCCTGTTCAGGACGATTCCGGCAGTCGTATTCGCGCGAGGCGCATACTAGGCGCGTTGTATGGGTAGTAAGAATCCTTGAGAGGGGCGCGTGACACCCAGGGGGTGTTGATCGCGTGCGATTGATAGTGGTTGTGGGTACCCGTCCGAACTTCGTGAAGGTCGGGCCCCTTATTCCTGCGCTCCAGGCGGCAGGGCACGATGTAGCGTTGGCGTTCACTGGCTCGCGCTCTTCGAGTCGCGAGGAACCCAGCTCTGGTGAGGTCTACTTCTACGGTGTCGAAGTCCCGACACCGCGGTGGTTCCTGGACGTTGGTGATGGGACGCATGCGGTTCAGACTGGCCGCGCCCTCACAGTGCTCGAGGAACTCCTTGACTCGGAATGCCCTGACGCGGTTCTTGTCGTGGGTGACGCGAACTCGACGCTTGCGGCCGCCATCGCCGCGGCGAAGCATGGTGTTCCGATCGTGCATCTCGAGGCGGGACTCCGTTGCGGTGACATGCGCGCGCCGGAAGAGGTCAACCGGGTGTTGATCTCGCGTGTCGCCAGCGTGCACATGGTCTGCACCGAGGAGGCGATGGCGAATCTGGTGCGGGAGGGGATCCAGCCCGACCGGGTGCATTTCGTTGGAAGCCTGATGGCGGAGTCTGTTCTTCGGCACATGGACGGGATACGCAAGCTGGACGCTGCGGCGGGATATGGGCTTGCGCTGAAGGCCTACGCTCTCGCCTTCTTCCACAGGGCAGAGAATGTCGAGTACGCGGACAGACTCCGCGGGATCATCGACGGGCTGGGGGGCCTCGACTTGAAGGTGCTGGTGCCAGACACGAACGGATTCCGATCGGCGCTTGAGGCGTCCGGCATCGATATTCCCTCCAATGTGCGGGTGGTACCGGCGACAGCCTACTCTGACATGCTCGCGCTTCAGCGGGACGCTCGCGTCATCGTGACGGACTCGAGCGGCATCCAGGAGGAGTCGTGCGTGATCGGCACGCCGTGCGTGAGCGTGAGGAAGACGACCGAACACAGCGCCACTGTCGAAGTCGGTGCTAACCGGCTCGTCGACGCCACCCGGCACGCGATTGCAGTCGCGGTTGCGGAGGCCGCCGTGTCACGCGCTAGGTGGACCACGCCGAAACGCTGGGACAAGGGTGTCTCGAGCCGGATCGTCCGGGAGCTGAAGCGCGGACTGCCTCCACTCGTGTAGCCTCTTGGCTATACTCGCCAAGGACCCCGGCGAAAGGGAGGCCGCGTGCGCGTTCTCGTCACTGGTGGTGCCGGCTACATCGGATCCATCACTACACGGTGGTTGCTGGATGCCGGCTTCACTGTTGTCGTGCTCGACTCTCTCGTGCGGGGCCACCGGGAGGCCGTAGACGATCGTGCGAGGTTCGTTGAGGCGGACGTGTCGGACGCGCCCGCGGTTCGCGATGCGGCGGACGGATGCGACGCCGTCTTGCACTGTGCCGGCTACATCGAGGTCGCGGAGTCACAGGCTGACCCTGCGCTCTATGTCGAGAACAACCTGAGGCGCCCGGTCGCGATGATGGACGCCCTGGTTGAGGCCGGAGTGGGGACGATCGTGTTCTCGTCGACCGCTGCCACGTACGGCGAGCCCGAAAGCATCCCGATCGCCGAGGACGCTCGCACGAATCCTGTGAACGTCTACGGTGCCACCAAGCTGGCGTTCGAGCGGGTACTCGATTGGTACGGAACCGCCCATGGAGTCCGTTCAGTTCGACTGCGGTACTTCAACGTAGCGGGCGCCTGGCCAGACGGGTCTCTGGGCGAAGCTCACGAACCGGAGACACACATCGTGCCAAGGATCCTCGGCTCGATCGCCCGGGGCACGCGCACGTTCGAGGTGTACGGGAACGACTATCCCACGCGCGACGGGACGTGCGTAAGGGACTACATCCACGTCTGCGACCTGGCCGACGCGCACCGGCGGGCTCTAGAGCACGCAGTCTCGGGCGGAACCGGTGTCTTCAACCTTGGCAACGGGCAGGGCTTCACGAACCTCGAAGTCGTGCGAGCGTGCGGCGAGGCGTGCGGCGAGGAAGTCGACATCACATTCGGCCCCCGGCGCAGCGGCGATCCGGCGACTCTCGTGGCATCGGCGACCCGGGCTCGCGACGCACTGGAATGGTGCCCGGCGCATCCCGGGATCGAGACGATCGTGGCGGATGCGTGGCGCTGGCATGAGGCGCATCCCTCGGGCTACCACTCCTTGGCGAAGATGGTAGAATAGCCGTCGCCGTCCATGACGGCACTGCGGGCGATTGGCTCAGGGGGAGAGCGCTTCCTTCACACGGAAGAGGTCGTTGGTTCAAATCCAACATCGCCCACCAGATACTCCGAACCCCGGCTTCGGTCGGGGTTCTTTCGTTCCCGGGGGCTCCTCGGGACGCCCGTCCGACGACGTGATGCGCATCACAGTGCAACGCCTCTGCCGGGCGTACTCTCAGGTGTGCTAGCTGCAAAGGAGGCGGTACCGGCATGTCGCGCTCGCAAGACGCGCTATGGCGTGTCTCCGAGGACGAACTCAGAGACATGAACCCGGTGCGCGCACGGGATCTCATCATCGAATGCTTCTTCAGGACCCAGAGTCAGGCGCTGCGCGTGTCCTCTGAACGGCACCGCGACGTCCGCGACAGGGAACTACGCGACACCATGTGTGTGGCCCTGAGACTGCGCTTCGAGGACCTCGGACTAGACTTCGAGAACCCCACGGCCGACTGCATCGGGACGATTGCAGACGAACTCACGCGCGAAGCGGAGATCTGGGGCACTCCCGTGCACGTGTTGGAGCACCACATCGGCGAGCTGCGCAAGATCGAAAGCTGTCTGCGCGGCGGACCCGATGGCCGCCGACCGGCGGCGTCGCACTAGCGTCAACAGCCCGGCTCTCCGGGATGCCCGCAGCACGTGCGAAGCCGGAGGATCTTGCGCAGCGAATTCAGGGTCACGAGATAGACCTTCCGCGGCAGTGGCATATCGACAGCGAGGTTGCGCCGAAAAGCGTCGGGCAAAGGTCCGCTATCTCCACACACAGGGAGCCCCCTTCCCGGGACGCTATCCGAACGCTGTCCAGTTTATCGCCTCGCAGTACGAAGGATGGATGCCAAGGACCTCCTGCAGGTCCTGCGCCGTGTGGGCGTAGCGCACGGCGAGCGCGAGTGCGTAGATCAGGTCGCTGGCGGTCGGGCCGGCGATATGTGCGCCGAGAAGCCTGCCGTCGTCCTTGGCGAAGATGAGTTTGATGAGCCCGTCGCGTTCGTCATCGATGATGGCCGCTCCAAGGAACTCGAACGGTGTAGAAGCGATGCGATATGCGATACCCGCAGCCGCAGCGGCGGACTCTGTCATGCCTACCTGCGCGAGGTGGGGGACGGTGAACGTCGTGGTCGGCACCGCCGTCGTGTCGAACGGCACGTCGTTCCCGGTCGCGATGCTTGCGGCAACAGTGCGGCCTTCGTAGGACGCCACGGGAGTCTGCATGAGACCTCCGGCGGCATCGCCTGCAGCCCAGATGCGGTCGTTGGTCGTACGCCCGGCGGCGTTCACCACAAGGCGACCGCGGGCATCGAGCTCCACACCGGCTGCATCAAGATCCAGCGTACTCACAGCCGGGCGTCTGCCGGTGGCCATGAGCACACGGTCGAACGGCCCCATCGGTGGATCTTGCGACCCTGCCGAGGAGACGGCGGTGATCGATCCAGGTTGACCGCTGAGGGCAGTGACGCGTTGGCCGGTGACGAACCGCACGCCAAGGCGGTCGAGGTGGCGCACGGCGACGGCGACGATATCGGGGTCGGCCGCCGACAGAGGGCGGTCGCCGGAGGCTACCACCGTCACGCGGGAGCCGAACGATGCGTAGATTCCCGCGAATTCCAGGCCGACGAAACCACCACCGACGATCAGCAGCTGCGTCGGTGGAACGGCGTAGCCGAGGGCATCGGCGCTCGTGTCGGCCAGCTCGATGCCCGGGATATCCGGGAGCACCGGTTCGGACCCGGTGGCGATGACCGCCCGGTCGAACACGTGTGTCTCGCCATCAACCACGACTGCATCAGCGCCGACGAACCGGGCGGACCCGCGGAGCAGCTCGATGCCGCGACTCTCGAGGAGAGACTCCTGGTCGCCGGCATAGGTCTCCTGGGCGTGCCATTTCCACGCGAGCACGGCAGGCCAGTCATAGGTGGTCGAATCGCAGTCGATGCCGAACTGCTCGGCGTCAACGGTGAGACGCAGGGCATGCGCGGAGGTCGCAAGCGCCTTCTTCGGCATGCAACCGTGCCAAAGGCACGTTCCCCCGACCTTGTCTCGCTCCACCACGGCTACGGACCAGCCTGAGTCAGACAGGCTGCGAGCTGCTGACGTGCCGGCGGCTCCGGAACCAAGGACCAGGACTCTGCCGTTGTCTGGCATCGTGCCTCCACTGGTAGACTGTGTCCTTGTGATTATTGCCGTCGACAACGTGACGAAAACTTTCGGGGACCGGGTCCTGTTCGCCGGGGCCACGCTCCGCGTCGGACTACGTGACCGATGGGCGCTTCTTGGGCCGAACGGGTCAGGCAAGACAACGCTGCTGGAGATCGTCTGCGGGCAGGCGGGCATCGACGCGGGAACGGTCACGCTCGCAAAGGGCGTGACCATCGGCTACCTGCGCCAAGAGGCGATCGAGATGCATGGCCGGACCGCCCTCGAAGAGGTCATGGCCGTAGGCGATGAGGTATCCACGCTCGAGCATCGGATGTCCGTGCTGGAGACCCAGCTGGGCGAGGCCGAGGAGCAGGAGCTGGAACGCCTCCTGGCCGAGTACGGCAGGCTGACAGACCGGTTCGAGAACGCCGGTGGCTACACCTACGAGTCAGATGCGCGTGCCGTCCTGTCGGGTCTGGGCTTCTCGGAGGCACAGGTGAACCGACCCGTTGAGGAGTTCTCGGGTGGCGGGCTCATGCGCATCGCGATGGCCCGGCTGCTCCTGCAACAGCCCGACGTTCTGCTTCTCGACGAACCTACGAACCACCTCGATCTCGAGAGCGTGATCTGGTTCGAGGGCTTCCTCAAGAGCTATGAGGGCGCCGTGGTCCTGGTGAGCCACGACCGCGCGTTTCTCGAGGGACTTGTGGACCACGTCGCAGAGATCGATCAGCGCGGACTCAAGACATACACGGGTAGCTACGCACGCTACCTTGGAACACGCGAGCTCGAGGCCGAGCAGCTGAGAGCGGCGTTCGCCAACCAGCAACGCAAGATCGTTGAAACGGAGCGCTTCATCGAGCGCTTTCGATACAAGGAGTCCAAGGCACGTCAGGTGCAGAGCCGCGTGAAGATGCTGGAGAAGCTCGAGCGCATTGAGCTGCCCGAGGCCAAGAAACAGGTGCGGTTCGAGTTCCCGCAGCCCGTACGTACGGGCGAAGAGGTCGTGGTGCTGAGAGGTGTCGCGAAGGCGTTCGGCGACAACGTCGTCTACAACGACCTTGATCTGACGCTGTATCGCGGAGACCGTGTAGCTCTTGTTGGGCCGAACGGCGCAGGGAAGTCGACGCTTCTGAAGATGATCGCGGGGGTGCTTGCTTCCGATCGCGGAGAGCGACGGCTTGGCCATCATGCGGAAGTCGCCTACTTCGCGCAGCATCAGTTGGAGGCGCTGACTCCTACGCGAACGGTTCTGGAAGAACTGGACGCAGCGGCGCCCGGCTGGACGCCGCAAGAGGGGCGTCGGCTGCTCGGGGCGTTCCTCTTCGGCGGGGACGACGTTCTGAAGAAGGTAAGCGTCCTGTCGGGCGGGGAGAGGTGCCGTCTGGCGCTTGCGAAGATGCTTGTGAAGCCCGCCCCGTTGCTCTGTCTCGACGAGCCGACCAACCACCTCGACATAGTCTCGTCAGATGTGTTGGAACGCGCACTGCAGGGGTTTGGTGGGACGATCGTGCTTATCACGCACGACAGGCACCTCATCCGATCGGTTGCGAACAAGATCGTGGAGGTGCGGGACGGCGGGATCGTCGTCTATGCGGGTGACTTCGACTACTACCTATGGAAACGGGAGCAGGTCGAGCAGCCGACAGGCATCCGGGCGCCGAGTGCGCGTGAGGCGGCGGATGCAGGTCGACTGCGTCGCAGCAAGGAAGACAAACGTGTCGAGGCCGAAGCGCGCAACAGAGCGTACCGGGCATCGCGTGAGAAACGCGCCCGACTCCGGGAAGTCGAAGCTGAGATCGAGACGCTCCAGACACGCGATGCAGAGATCGCGGAGGAGCTCGCTGACGAGAGAGTGTACGGCGAGAGGGGGCACTTCGAGGGACTTCTGGAGGAGTATGCGTCTGTCCGAGAGCGCCTGGGAACGCTTGAGGCAGAGTGGATCGACGTGTCCGAGCAGTTAGAGGTGATCCAGTCCGACTCGGATCGGGGTTCGGCCAGCCACTAGGCGCATCCGCGAAGTCGAGTGGCAGTACATCCACATCCGTGGCTACGCATGGAGCCGTTCTTTGTAACAATATTTGCAAGGGGCGTTTGTTCAGCATAGAATGCCGTAACTTGGACAGAGAGACATGGCTATGTCCGTAGGGTAGGGATTCATACGTCGTCTGCCGGCCCTTTGTAACTGGCAGTTACAAGAGAGACGATGCGCAGGGGGATCTGATGGAGGGGACTTCGACGCAAAGCGTCCTGTTCGTACTAGGCCTCGCCACGGCGGGCGTCGGGTTCATCGCCCTCGTCTTCTTTCTGAACTACATTCTGTCTCCCTCGAAGCCTTCAGCCGAAAAGGACGAGCCCTACGAATGTGGCATGGAGCCGATTGGTGGCCCCTGGGAGTCAGTCAGGCTCAGGTTCGCTGCCATCGCGATCCTCTTCGTAGTGTTCGACGCCGAAGCGACGCTCATGTTCGCGGTCGCCGGTGGCCTAAGGGGCAACCCGGCTGCCGTCATTGAAGTAGGCATCTTCACCGGCCTGCTTGCCTTGGGGCTTGTGTATGCCTGGCGCAAGGGGGCACTCGAGTGGCGCTAGCAGATCGCGTCGGCGATAGGCTCGAACGCAACCCAAGCGGCATCATCCTCACCTCGCTCGATGCTCTGATCGACTGGGGGCGGGGGCATTCGCTGTGGGCGATGCCTATGGGTACGGCCTGTTGCGCGATGGAACTCATAGCCGCATCCTTCAACAAGTTCGACTTCGACCGCCATGGGACATTTCCTCGGCCGGATCCGCGACACACCGACGTTATGGTCGTCGCGGGAACGGTCACGCGGAAGATGGCACCCGCGGTGAAGAGGCTCTACGAGCAGATGCCCGAACCCAAGTGGGTCATCGCGATGGGAAACTGCGCGGTCTCCGGAGGAATCTTCTACTACGACTCGTACTCCGTGATTCGTGGTGTGGACGAGTTTCTGCCTGTCGACGTGTACATCGCGGGATGCCCGCCAAGACCTGAGGCCTTGCAGGACGCGGTCCTGCGCCTGCGAGAGAAGATCGAGACGGAATCAATCGCCCCCGGTGTTCGTCGCGAGGGCCGATTCACGCTTCCAATGCCCGGCGACGTGTCCTTCGGGACGCGTCCGGGCGTCGAGGAGGCTGACGAGTCGTGAACATCAACGAGCTAAGAGAGCACCTGTGTGCCGAGTACCCGGAACTGTGTCCGCTGTTCTCCATCGAATTCGGCGATGGTGTGCTCACGGTCGAATGCGATCTGGTGTTCAAGGCGGCAGGTGACTTGAAGGACCTCGGGTTCGACCGCTTGGGGATGGTCACTGCCGTGGACCACGGCGAAAGCTTCGAGATGGTGTATCGCCTTACATCGCGTTCGATGTCGGCCGGCATCTTCCTGAAGTGCCATGTACCGCGATCCAACCCGGTGACCGCTTCTCTGGTGCCGCTTTGGCCCGCTGCATTGTGGCAGGAGCGGGAGGTCTTTGACCTGTTCGGAATCCATTTCGAAGGGCACCCGGACTTGCGAAGGATCTTTCTGCCCGAGGACTGGGTGGGTCACCCGCTTCGCAAAGACTACGTCGACGACCGCATGATCAAACGGCCTGACTACATCTAGATGACCCAAGGCGCGAGAGGGGGTGGACGACAGTGTATGAGGTGACCAACACACGGTACTCGACCGAGGACGGAACCCCGGTCGGGGAGTTGGTAGTCAACATCGGCCCGTCCCACCCCTCCACTCACGGTGTCTGCCGCGTGATCGCCCACCTGGACGGCGAGGTCGTTACGAAAGCCGAGCCTGTCATCGGGTACCTCCATCGCGGTATCGAGAAGATGTGCGAGAACCGCACGTATGCGCAGATCGTGCCGCTGACCGACCGTCTCGATTACGTAGGCTCCATGTACGCCAACTGGGCGTACTGCCGGGCTGTCGAACGGCTCGCGGGGATTCGCGTTCCAGAGCGGGCTGAGTACCTGCGTGTGATCGTATGCGAACTCCAGCGCATCGCGAGCCACATGATGGCGGTTGGATCATCGGCTGCGGACACCGGCGCGGCCACCGTGTTCATCTACGCGTTCGACGAGCGCGAGCGTATCATCGAGCTCTTCGAGGAGCTGTGTGGCGCGCGACTGACCTACAGCTACGTGCGGCCCGGAGGCGTGAGCTTCGACCTTCCCGAGGGTTGGGTCGACACGCTTCTTGAGTTCACGCGTGCGCATCCGGCAGCGGTCGCCGAGATGGACAAGCTCTTCTTTGGCAACGTGATCCTGCGTGGCCGGATGAAGGGCATAGGCGTTCTCTCCGCCGAGGACGCGGTCGCATGGGGCGCGTCGGGTCCTGTGGCGCGCGGCTCGGGCGTGAACTGGGACCTTCGCAAGCATGACCCCTACTCGGTCTATCCGCTCTTCGAGTTCGATGTCCCCACCGGATCGGCTGGCGACGCGTATGACCGTGCGCGCGTGCGCCTGTACGAGTGCTACGAGTCGTGCAAGATCATCGAGCAGGCAGTCGAGCAGATGACCAGCGGGCCGGTCATGGCCGAGGGCCTGCCGCGTCTGCTCGCACCGCGGCCCGGCGAAGCGTACGACCACATCGAGAGCGCCCGTGGTTCTCTCGGCGTCTTCATCGTCTCCGACGGGAGTCCCCGTCCGTACCGGGTGAAGTTCAGGTCCCCCGCATTCTGCAATCTGGCCCTGCTACCGCAGCTCGCCGAGGGCCACTTGTTGTCCGATCTCGTCGTCATCCTCGGCAGCCTCGACCCGGTGTTCGGGGAGGTGGACCGGTGACAGGCTACCTTGGCGGAGTCGTGTTCGGCCTGGCCAGCGGTGTGCTGATTGCCATAGCGACGATTCTGGGCGTCTACGGCGAACGCAAGGTGGCGGCCTGGATCCAGATGCGTATCGGTCCTCAGGAGACCGGACCCGCGGGATCGCTTCAGCTCATTGCCGACCTGCTGAAGTTGCTGCTCAAAGAGGACATAACCCCGCGGCGTGCCGACGTGCGTCCGTTCAGGCTCGCTCCGTTCCTGGTGTTCGCTCCCGTTGCGATGGCGGTCGTGGTGATCCCGTTCGCGCGTGGGTGGGCGCCGCTGGACACGTCGGTCGGGATGCTGTTCTTCCTCGCTGTCCCGTCCCTGTCTGTCCTTGGGGTGCTGGTTGCCGGCTGGTCGTCGGGCAACACCTACGCCACCATCGGCGGGCTACGCGGCGCGGCTCAGATGATCTCCTACGAACTGCCAAGGACGCTTTCAGTCCTTAGCATCGTTGTGCTCGCGGGATCGCTGCGTCCAGTGGACGTGGTCAATGCCTGGCGTTGGTGGTGGATCCCGCTCAACGCTATCGGGTTTCTCGTCTACTACATCGCATCGATCGCCGAGTGCAATCGTGGACCTTTCGACATTCCGGAGGCGGAGTCCGAGCTGGTGGCGGGCTACTTCGCCGACTACTCGGGCATCCGCTGGGGCATCTTCATGATGACCGAGTACGGCACCGTTCTGTCGGCGTCTCTGTTCGCCGCAGCCATCTACCTGGGGACGCTCTCGTGGCTACCGAGCTGGCTGGGCATCCCGCTCTTCGTTGCGGTGACGATCCTCCTTGGCATGTCGATGATCTGGGTGAAGTGGACCTTCCCGCGCATGCGCTCTGACCAGCTGATGGCGGTCGCATGGAAGGTTCTGACGCCGATGGCTCTCCTGCAGCTTGCGATCGTGGGGGTGGTGATCGCGTGGCTGTAGACAACGAGTCTGGCGAAGTGGAAGTACAGGCAGTGAAGGACGTTCCGACATCGGTGCCGCTGACGGTCACCGTGACCGATGACTTCTCACCCGGGGTCACGGGCTTCCTGGAAAAATGGCGCTCGCTGCTGGTCGGCCTGAGCATCACCGGCCGCCGTGCCATGGAGAAGAACACGACGCTGCGCTACCCGGCCGAGAAGGTCACGATATCGCAGCGCTGGCGTGGGGCGTTGCGACTGAGGGGTCTACTCGGACGCGACGAGGTGCCGATTCTCCTCGGACCATCGCCGGAGTACAACGCGAGCATCCAGGACCTCTACGACGGGGATCGGCTGCCGCCATGTGTGGGGAACTGCCCTGCGAACGTCGATGTCCGCGGGCAGAACTACTACGTGGCCGAGGGCAAGACAGTTGAAGCATATGAGCTCGTCAGGCGCCGTAACATCATGCCGGGCGTTCTTGGCAGGATCTGCCACAACCCGTGCGAGACGGCCTGCCGTCGCAACTTCTACGACGAGCCGATCTCGATTCGTCCGCTGCACCGTGTCACGTACGAGGAGTATGTGAAGGTTCAAGACGAGCACCTGAGACCGTTCGAGGTTACGAGGGATGAGACCGTCGCCATCATCGGATCGGGTCCATCCGGTCTCGCGGCCGCATTTGACCTGATGAGCCTCGGGTATCGGGTCACGGCGTACGAGAAGGAGGAGAAGCCCGGCGGCGCGCTGTATTCCGGTGTGCCGTCGTATCGACTCCCTCGCGAAGTCCTGCACGGTGAGATCGACAATCTGGTGAAGCTCGGCCTCGACCTGCGGCTCGGCGTCGAAGTCGGTCGCGATATCCCTACGGATCACCTCATTGGCGAATACAATGCCGTTCTCATCGCCGCCGGTCTGCAGCAGAGCCGCATACTGCCGATCCCCGGAAACGACGGCGACGGCGTCATCGGTGCACTGGAGTTCCTGCGCGCCGCGAACTGGAAGGGCGACGCCGGCGTGAAGAACAAGCGCGTGCTCGTGATCGGTGGCGGAAACGTCGCGGTCGACGTAGCACGATGCGCGCTTCGCCTCGGGGCTTCCGAGGTACGACTTGCATGTCTAGAGGGCGATGACGAGATGCCCTGCCATCCCTGGGAGATTGAAGAGGCAATCGACGAGGGCGTCATCGCCATGTGCGGTCTTGGCCCGGAGGAAGTGCTGGTCGAGAACGGCAAGGTCATCGGCATGCGCATGCGCGAGTGCCTTTCCGTGTTCGACGAGAGCGGCCGCTTCTCACCCAAGTTCAGCGATGAGTTGACGGACCTGGCACTGGATGTCGTCTGTTTCGCAATCGGCCAGGCGCCGGTCCTGCGCGAAGTGGTCGCGGGGACGGACCTCGCGCTCGAAGAACGCGGACTGCTTCCCGTGGACGGAACGTTGTTCACGACGGCGATGCCCATGGTCTTTGCATGTGGCGAGGTCGTCACCGGCCCCGGCAGCGCCATTGGCTCGATAGCGACAGGACATGAGGCCGCGACTTCCATCCACCGATACCTCTCCGGCCAGGATCTTGCCGAGGGCAGAGTCGCGCGGCCTGTCCCCATCTACGACAAGTACGCCGTGGCCTCGGTCGACGGCGTGGAGGAGGCCAGGCGTCGCGTGGAGATGCCGATGGCCCGCCCCGAGGAACGCTCTCGCGACTTCCGCCAGGTCGAGCTTGGCCTGACCCACCTGGAAGGGCTGAACGAGGCAGCACGCTGTCTGCGATGTCAGTCGGAAGTGTGCGTCGGATGCACCTTCTGTGCCCGAACATGCCCCGACTACGCGATACAGGTCGAACGCGTCGACGATCCCGGCGATCGACGAGTGACGCGATACGATCTCGATCTGGCGAAGTGCTGCTTCTGTGGGCTGTGCGCCGAGCAGTGTCCCACCGATGCACTGAGCCACACCGGGCAGTACGAGCTGTCCTTCTACCACCGAGACCTCACCTTCTTCGACAGAGATGAGATGCTTCGCTCCGGTGAAGGCACCCGCGCTACCGGCCGCGATGGTGAGCATGGCCCGCGTTCCTCCGGGGGTGACAAGTCATGACGTTTGACACTGCCACCGCGGTTCAGGCGGCTTTGGCCATAGCCGCGCTCCTGGGCGCATCCACCGTGGTCTTCGCCAAAGACGTTACGCGCATGGCGGCGGGGCTGGGTCTGTTTCTGCTCTGTGTGGCCGGTTGGTTCGCGTATCTGAGTGCGTCGTTCCTGGCAGTCGCACAGGTGTTCGTCTACGTCGGCGGCGTGCTGATCCTGTTCATCTTCGCGATCATGCTGCTTCACCGGGAAGACCAGGAGAAGCCGGGCCTGACCTCCCGCCACGACATTGGCTCTGTTTCGGTGGCGCTGGCCGTGTTCGTGTTGACTTTCATGCCGCTGATCGGGGTCGCCTCGGCGGTTGGACCTGTGCGCGACACCGGCGCCATGCCGGATCTGGCCGCCATTCTGACAGGGCCGATGCTGCCCCAGTTCGAGGCGGTGGGCGTGCTTCTGCTTGCCGCTTTGGTCGCGGTCGTAGTCGTGATGGGGGGTGAGCGCGAATGATCCTCATCTTCATGAGTTGCGCGATCTTCGCGCTCGGTCTGTACGGGGTACTCACGCGGCGCGACCTCATCGGCGTGCTGGCTTGCGTGGAGCTCGTTCTTGGGTCGGCGACGGTGCTTCTTGTTGGCCTGGCGACGACCGTTGTCGCCCCTTCGGGTGGCCCGGTTCCCGGCGTTGTCGAGGGGGTCGGCTTGTTCGTCATCGCGCTTGCGGCTGCTGAGGCGGCGGTCGGACTTGCGCTCGTCGTGTGCGTCGCGCGACGCGTCGGCACAACGCGCTCGGACGAACTCACGGAGGTGAAGGGATGATACCTTCCGTGTTCGCCGACAACGCCTGGCTGGTGTTCGTGGTGCCGGTTGTTGTCGCAGCCCTCGTGGGTGTACTCGGTTCCCGGATGAAGGCCAGCGCGCCGTGGATAGCCATGGTGTCGCCGGTGCTCGTCATGGTCTATGGGGTCGGCGGCATGGCCCGAATCCTGTCGGAGGGTACGCCAAAGCCCTTCATGGAGTCCTCGGTCTTCGCCGACAGTGTCGCCTGGATCCCCGCGGGTGAGTCCGCTCTCCACGTGGGATGGGCATTTGACGGGCTGACATGCGTGATGCTCACCGTCGTGGGGCTCGTTGCTCTAATGGTCATGATCTTCTCGATCGGGTACATGCACGGCGAGGACGGACTTCCCAGATACTTCGCGTTGCTTTCGCTGTTCACGGGTGCGATGACTTTACTCGTCGTTGCGGACGGTCTCGTTGGACTGTTCGTAGGGTGGGAGCTTGTGGGCGCCTGCTCGTACCTGCTGATCGGCTTCTGGTTCCATAAGCCTTCAGCCGCTGCCGCCGCAGTCAAAGCGTTCCTGACCACCCGTGTCGGCGACGTGGGGCTGTTGCTCGGACTGGCGCTGCTCTGGCGGGAGACGGGCGCGCTGAGCTACGAGGCGGTCTTTGCGAACATCGACATGTTGACGCCGACGCTTGTCACAGCAGTAGCGGTGCTTCTCTTCATCGGTGCTGCCGGGAAGTCGGCTCAGTTCCCGCTCCATATCTGGTTGCCGGACGCCATGGAGGGCCCAACTCCTGTTTCAGCGCTCATACACGCCGCGACTATGGTCGCAGCAGGCGTCTTCCTGGTCGCGCGCACCTGGCCTGTGTTCGAAGCATCCGAGCCTGCGCGCATGATAGTGCTGGCGATAGGTGCGTTCACGGCGCTTGGAGCCGCCACTATCGCGGTCGCGCAGACCGACATCAAGAAGGTGCTCGCGTACTCGACGATCAGCCAGCTCGGCTTCATGTTCGCGGCTCTGGGCGCCGGCGCTTGGGTGGCGGCGGTCTTCCACCTCGTGACCCACGCCGGCTTCAAGGCCTTGCTCTTCCTAGGTTCAGGGAGTGTGATTCACGGTTCGGGAACGCAGGACATGCGCCAGATGGGCGGGTTGGCGAAGAAGATGCCGGTCACGGCCGCCACCTGGGTGGCCGGTTCTGCGGCGCTCGCCGGTGTCCCGCTCTTGTCCGGGTTCTTCAGCAAGGACGAAGTCCTTCACGCCGTATGGAGTTCAAACACCATAGCCGGGGCTGCGCTGTTCGCCGCGAGCGCACTGACGGCGTTCTACATCACGCGTGCGACGAGACTCACCTTCTTCGGCGAATACAGGGGCGACGGGCATCCACATGAAGGCGGCTGGCAGATGCGTCTGCCTCTCATCGTCCTTGCCGTGCCGGCGGTTGCGGCGGGCTTCCTGGGCGGGAACATCGCAAAGCTTCTGGGTGAGCACGGGGAGGCGCTCGATCCGGTGACGGCGGCGATCTCGGGGACGATTGCCCTGGTGTCCATCGCGTTTGCCTGGTACGTGTTCCGTGGGGGAGCCATCTCCGACATCGATCTCGAAGAGCGAATGTCGTCACTCTGGACCGTGCTCAGGAACGGGTACGGGTACGACGGCTTCGTGGGACGTACGATCGTCGAGCCGACGCAGCGCGTTTCGGGCGCGCTGTACCGCGCTGTCGACCGCGTGGTCGTGGACGGTGTGGCCGAGGGTGTCGGAGGCCTGGCGCGGAGCGTCGGGCGCGTGCTCACTCTGCTGCAGAACGGTGACGGCCAGTGGTATGCCGCGCTTCTGGGCGCGGGCGCCGCGATGCTCGTGGCGCTTATGTACTGGGTGGGGAGGTGATGGGGATGACCGCAGTCGACCTGCTCGTGCTTCTCCCCATCGCGGCGGCGATCGTCGCGGCCTTCTCGGGACGTCATGCGCGCGTTGTGGCTCTCCTCGGCACGCTGGCGACGGCCACCACGCTAGTGACCCTCTCTGGATCCGGCGTTTTCGGTGGAGCCGAGGTCAGAGGCGCGATAGTGCTCGAGCGGTTCGTTCCCTTCTGGGCGATGAAGCTCGACGGGTTGTCGACGCCGCTTGTCGCTTTGACCGCGTTCCTCTCGATCGTCGCGGTACTCGCATCCTGGAACGTCAAAGACCGGCCGGCGGCACATCATGCGCTGCTCATCGCGCTTGAGGCTGCAGTGATGGGTGTCTTCCTTGCCGAGGACATCATCCTTTTCTATGTCTTCTGGGAGGCTGTCCTGATACCGATGTACTTCCTTATCGGAATCTGGGGCCACGAGAACCGCAAACATGCCGCACAGAAATTCTTCATCTACACCTTCCTTGGCAGCGCGCTCATGCTCGCCGGGATACTTGTTGCAGTGACATCGGCACAGGCGCAGCGGATTCCCGATCTCGTGGGCGCGAATGCGACGTTCCCCGCGACCCTCGTGTTCTGGCTTCTTCTCGCCGGGATGCTCGTGAAAGTGCCGGTCGTGCCGCTGCATACCTGGCTGCCTGACGCACATGTCGAAGCACCGACAGCAGGGTCGATCATGCTTGCGGGAGTGCTGCTCAAGATGGGCGGTTATGGCCTGATGCGAGTGGCGATTCCCTTCGCCCCGTCTGCGTACGAGGCTTCTCGCACGGTGCTGGTGGCGCTGGGAATCATCGGAATCGTCTATGGCGCTGCGATGGCGCTCGCCCAGAGCGACTTGAAACGACTCGTGGCCTTCTCGTCCGTTGCTCACATGGGATTCGTCGTTCTGGCGATCGGCTCGGGAACGCCCGCTGCATATGGCGCTGCCATGCTCGGCATGGTTAGTCACGGGGTGGTTGCCGGTCTGCTGTTCCTGCTGGTGGGACTGCTCTACGAGAGAACCCACACGAGAGAGATCGACCGTTTCGGAGGCATGGGCCGTTTGATCCCACGCTGGGCCGCCGTGCTGACGTTCGGAGCGCTGGCGAGCCTTGGGTTGCCGGGCCTCTCCGGATTCCCCGGGGAGTTCGGAGCGATTCTTGAAGGGTACCGCGCGGTGGGTTGGTGGATCGCCCCTGCGACTGTCGGTCTCGTGCTTTCTGCCGCATACAACCTACGGGCCGTCGGCAGCGTCAATCATGGCCCCGTTGCCGAGGAGTGGCGCGGCATGAACGACCTGAACCCCACCGAGTGGATTCCCGTGAGCATCCTATGTGTCGCCATCCTTGTGCTCGGTGTGTGGCCGCGAGCCGTGCTCGATATCTCGCAGGTCGCACTCAAGCTCCTTGCACCTATCGTGGGCGGGGGAGTGTAGCCGATGAGCCAGGAGCTGCAACTGTTGCTGCCCATCCTGCTCGCCGTCGGTGCGGGAATCGCCGCGATGGTCGTCGACGCAGTGGGCTCGCGGAAAGGTGCGACCGCGGTGGCTGCTGCTCTGCTCGCAGCGGCTACCGCCGTTGCGGTGTGGGAGGCTTTGACTCTGGAGGCTGGCGGGATACAGGGCGTCATCCTTGGCGGTTCAACGTATGCAGCCGTGCAGTCCGTCATCCTGTTCTGCGCTACGTGCGCGGTCATAGGCGGATGGACGTATTTCGTTGAGCGCCGGATGGGTGCTGGTGCGGTGGCGCTGATGGCATTCTCTGCAGCGGCGTGCGCTGCACTTGCTTCCTCGATCGACCTCTTCATGACGCTGATCGCGATGGAGACGATCGCGATCTGTGCGTATGCGTTGGTGGCCTCAGCCGGATCGTCGAGATCAGCCGAGGCGGGGATGAAGTATCTCATCCAGGGTGCAGTGGCCACCGGGCTGTTCCTAATGGGTGCCGCGATCGTGTTTGGGCTGCACGGCGGCCAGTCTTCGTACGTTGCCCTAAGTCAGATCGTCGGCGGGGCCCTCTTCTGGCCGGCGGCCACATCGATGGGCCTCATTCTGGCCGCTATCGCGTTCAAGATGGGCGCGTTTCCGTTCCATTCCTGGGCGCCGGATGCTTTCGAGGCCGCCCCTCCTGCAGCCAGTTCGTTCATGGCCGGCGCGCCGAAGCTAGGAGCGGTGCTCGCAGCGCTTCTGATCTTCGGCACCGTATACGCTGATCCGGGCTTCATCGAGCGCATCGAGGTGCTGTGGATCGTGCTCGCCGTCGCGTCGATCGCCTTCGGCAACCTGTCAGGGTTGCGACAGACTTCCTACGGGAGGATGTTGGCGTACTCCGGCATAGCGCAGATCGGGTACGCGCTTGTCGGGTTGTCCCTCGGCGGTCCTGCGGTCTACCAGACGCTGGTGCTGGCTTCTGCATACGCGGTTGCCGTTCTCGGAGCGTTCCTTGCGGCGGAGGCCATTCGTGTCGTGCGGCCTGGATGGGACGGGTCCATATCCGGCATGGCGGGAATAGCCCGCGACTATCCGGGTCTTGCAGTTGCGTTGGCCGCAGTGATGTTCTCGTTGACCGGCATTCCGTTGACCGTTGGCTTCTGGGGCAAGCTGCTCGTCTTTGTTGCTGCCGTTGCGGCAGGGAAGACCTGGCTCGTCGTCGTCGCTGTGGTAGGGTCGGTGGTCTCGTTCGGGTACTACGGCGGAGTACTGCGGGCGGTGTTCTTCGACGATCGGTCTGAGACGCCAGATGTCGATGATGACGAGGCCGGACAGGTGAGATCACGATCCCGCGCCGCGCGTGCGATGGTCATCGCCGTGGCGGCTTGCGTGGTCGCAGCAGGGGTCGTGCCGCTGTTCGTAGGACTGGGCTTCATGCAGAGCTTCTTCGGGTTCGCCTGAGGGCGATGGGGTCTTAGGAAGACTTTCACAAGAGTCTTGCGAACGCGCGCGTGACGGCGATACAATACACCTAGTAGCTGCACGCAAGTGCAGCGCCTTACCCCTGAGCCTCAAGGTGCCGGCCTTGGGGCTCCCCCTTTTCCAGGGACCGTCTTGCAGTGACTGGACGGGCCGAGGCGATCTTGGCCGATCTGCGCTGTATGTGCGTTAAGTCCGTTGGGTTCTGGGCCGATACACAGGCCAGAATGATTATCTCAGACGAGCAGGTTCGGCGAGCCGTCGAGTACCTGCAGACATCAGAAGCAGAATGGCCCGAGGCGATGAATGCAGGTTGCCCGCCTAGCTGCCCGCCCGAGCTCATCGAGCGCGTGAAGCAGCGGATGACGGCCGAGCCGGACGTGCGAGAGGACCGAATCGAGTCTGCGCGAGTCTCTCTTGCCAAGGGCCTGCTGTCTTCCGGCGAGGTTGCGTCGAAGATGATTGGCCGCATCGTCTCCGATTCTCTGAGGTAGGACGCAACGCGTTTGCCGTCCCGGGTGCGCCACGAGTGGCGTACCCTTTGTGTTTGCAGCAATAATGGGTGGAGAACCTAGCCGAGGAGGCCGTGTGAGCGCCCGCCCGCTTCGCCCCGTCATCACTGTCCTCATGAACCTGCTGGTGATTGTCGCAGTCATAGACACCGCCAGGATCGTGGTGTCGTTCTTCGGCGCGCTTGCTGCTACCGCATGGGGAGCGGCGCTCATCAAAGTGACCGCATACACCGTGTTTCCCCTGGGGGCGGCGGCGATCAAGACCCCGTATGGTGGCGGGTTCGATGTGGACGCTGCCGTGACGGTCGTCGCCCTGCTCATGGCCGAATGGCTTCTGAGCGTTGCACGAAATAGGGGATAACTAGGACGTGCTCGAATCGGACCTGCCGAGGAGGTAACGTGACCTACACCCGCGAGCGCCTGGGTGAGCTGCTTGTCAGCTCGGGCCTGCTCTCTGACGAGGAATTGGCGAAGGTTCTCGAAGACCAGAACAAGTTTGGAGGGAAGCTGGGGGAGATTCTCGTCAACCAGCTCATTCTCTCCGAGGAACAGATAGCTGGCGCACTAGCGAAGCAGAAGGGTCTCGAGCACGTCAATCTGACCTCGATCACAATCGATCGCGGTGCAGCGAGCCTTGTCTCAGAACGGATTGCCCGCCTGCGAGAAGTGATCCCAATATCGGTGACCGACGACGAGCTCGTACTTGCCATGTCCGACCCTCTCGACATCGAGACCATCGACGACGTGGAAGTGAGAACCGGTCGCAGAGTGACTCCAGTCGTATCGAGCAGGTCTCAGATCATTTACGCCATCGACAAGTACCTCGCGTCGTCAGACGCGTTCAGCGATGTGGTCACAGCCGCCGAGGACACCCTGAGCGAGGAGGAGATCGCAGCGGGTGAAGACGTACCCGTGGTGCGACTCGTCAACAGCCTGATCCGCGAGGCGGTGCGCGAGGGGGCAAGCGACATCCACATCGAACCCTCCGCGAAGACGGTCAACGTGAGATATCGAGTCGACGGTGTCATGAACGAGATCATGGAGTTGCCGATTGCCGCTCGTGCGGGCATCACGAGCAGGATAAAGATCATGTCAGAGATGGACATCGCCGAGCGGCGCCGACCGCAAGACGGTAGAATCGCGCTTCGTGTAGAGAGCATGCCGGTAGACATCCGCGTCGCCTCCCTTCCGACACCGTTCGGAGAGGGACTGACGCTGCGCATCTTGAATGCGGAGCTGACCTTCCGATCCCTGACCGACCTTGGCATGAATGCCGAGCACCTCAAAGCGCTCGACGCGATGGTTGCGAAGCCATACGGTGCAGTCCTGGTTGCCGGGCCAACAGGCTCCGGGAAGTCGACGACGCTTTACGCCACGTTGCAGAAGCTGAACCTTCCGACCCGCAAGATCATCACGGTCGAAGACCCGATCGAGTATCAGATGTCCGGAATCACGCAGATGGCTGTCAATGCGCGGATCGGGCTTACGTTCGCCAGCGGACTGCGGACGATCCTGCGCTCCGACCCCGACATCGTCATGGTGGGCGAGATTCGCGATCCCGAGACCGCTGAGATCGCAGTTCGCGCCGCGCTGACCGGACACGTCGTGCTGTCGTCGATTCACACCAACGACGCTCCGGGAACGCTGACGCGTCTCACTGACATGGGTGTGCCGCCATACATCACGTCGTCGGGTCTCCTTGGCGTGATCGCTCAGAGGCTGGTGCGGCGTTTGTGTGACGACTGCAAGGAGGTCGTCAAGGTCTCGGGGCCGGCGCTCGTCGCCGCGGGCTTCAGTGCGGCAGAAGCAAAGAAGGTGAAAGTCCACGGGCCCGTGGGTTGCGCGCGGTGCGGCAATGCCGGATACCGCGGGCGCGTAGGGATCTTCGAGATCATGCCGATGAATGAAGACCTCACGCGCGCCTACCTGGAGGAGGCGCCGACGGAGCGCATGCGAGAGCTGGCTCTGGAAGCAGGCATGGTCCCGCTGAGGGAAGACGCCCTAGCGAAGGTCGCTGCTGGCACAACCAGTCTTCAGGAGATCGACCGGGTGGTGATCTAGGTGAGCCCGCGCGCACCGCGCGCCATCGTTGTGGTGCTGGACAGTGTGGGGGTTGGGGAGTTGCCGGATGCTGCCGCGTACGGCGATGCGGGATCCAATACGCTTGGGAACACCGCGCGCGCGGTAGGCGGTCTCGCGATGCCGAATCTGGGCCGCATGGGTCTGGGCAACGTGACCGAGATCCTTGGCGTGGATCCGACCGAGGCGCCCGAGGCGTCCTGGGGCAAGAATGCGGAGGCGAGCGCGGGGAAGGACACCACGACCGGGCACTGGGAGATGATGGGGCTTCAGCTGACGAGCGCATTCCCGACGTATCCTGACGGTTTTCCGCCCGAGCTCATGGATGCGTTCGTGCGCGAAAGCGGATACGGATGGCTGGGCAACTTCCCGGCGAGCGGAACCGTGATCATCCAGGATCTCGGAGATGAGCACGTGGCTACGGGGAAGCTCATCGTCTACACGAGCGCCGATTCTGTCTTTCAGATCGCCGCGCACGAAGAAGTCGTCCCGATCGAAGAGCTCTACCGGATCTGCACCATCGCCCGCGAGAGGGTGTGCGTCGGCGAGCATGCCGTGGGCCGAATAATCGCGCGTCCCTTCCTTGGCCCGGATGCCGAGGGTGTCTACACTCGCACACATCGGCGCCGTGACTTCGCGGTCAAGCCGAGCGAACCGACGGTTCTCGACCGGCTGGCCAAGATCGCCGTCACCAGCTATGGCATCGGCAAGATCGGCGAGATCTTCGCCTGGCAGGGTATATGCGAATCGCCGCACGTCACGGACAACATGGACGGATTCACCAAGCTGGTGGAGCGCGTGGCCTCCGACGGTCCCGGGTTCGTGTTCGCCAATCTGGTGGATTTCGACATGATCTGGGGACATCGTAACGACGTAGAGGGCTACGCGCGCGGGCTTGAGGCAGTTGACGCCCGCATGCCCGAACTTCTCGATGCCATGGTCGACGGCGACTTGCTCGTGATCACGGCCGACCACGGCTGCGACCCTACCACCGGCTCTACCGACCATAGCCGGGAGTACACACCGCTCATCGCAAAGATGAAGGGCGTAGACCGCGGCGTGGCGCTGGGAGCGCGGGCGACATTCTCCGACATAGGGGAGACGGTACTCGACTTCTACGGAATCTCCGGTAGTTGCGGCCGCGGGACGTCCTTCCTGGCGGAGGTGGCCGGCGCATGAGCGGCGCGAGCTTCGAGGAGCTCATCGAGGTCAAGCGTGACGGCAAACGTCACACAGCGGAGGAAGTCGATCGCATCGTCCTTGGCTATGCTTCGGGGGAGATGCCGGACTACCAGATGGCCGCGTGGCTGATGGCGGCGTACCTGCAGGGCCTCGATGCCGAGGAGACCGTCTGGCTGACCGACGCCATGGTTCGATCGGGGGCCGTGCTCGACCTGTCGAGCGTCCCCGGTGTGAAGGTCGACAAGCACTCCACCGGCGGCGTTGCCGACACTACGACCCTCGTTCTCGCGCCGCTTGTGGCGTCCTGCGGCGTGCCGGTCGCGAAGATGAGCGGGCGCGGTCTGGGGCATACGGGCGGCACTCTCGACAAGCTGGAGTCGATTCCCGGCTTCCGCGTCGAGCTGACTGCCGAGGAGTTCCTCGCCCAGGTACGCGATGTCGGGGTCGCTGTGATCGCGCAGTCTCCTGATATCGACCCGGCGGACAAGAAGATGTATGCGCTGCGCGATGTCACCGCCACTGTGCCGTCGATACCGCTCATTGTCGGCAGCATCATCTCCAAGAAGATCGCGGGCGGCGCCGACGCCATCGTGCTCGATGTCAAGGTCGGGACTGGCGCGTTCATGAAGACCGAAGCCGAGGCGCGAGCGCTCGCAACCGAGCTCACACGTGTCGGGCGGGCGCTCGGGCGTGAAGTCGTCTGCCTGATGAGCGACATGGAACAGCCGCTTGGCATGGCTGTCGGCAACGCGCTGGAAGTCATCGAGGCGATCGATACGCTCCAGGGCGAGGGTCCTGAGGCGCTCACGGAGCTGTGCATGGTGTTCGGCGCAAAGATGCTTGTGTTGGGCAAGCGGGCTCACGATGAAAGTGAAGCGCGGGTGATGCTGGCCGAGTCCATCCAGTCCGGCAGAGCGCTTCAGACGTTCGCGCGGTGGATTGCCGCACAGGGCGGCGATCCGAGGATCGCGGCGGACACGTCGCTGCTCGGGCTGTCGCCCTGTGCGCGCGAGATCAGAGCCACATCGGCGGGCTTCGTCGCCGGTTTCGATGCCGAGGGCGTGGGACGTGCGGCGATGCTCCTTGGCGCAGGTCGCGCGCGCAAGGAGGACGCGATCGATCCGGGCGCGGGTCTGCTGCTTGCGGTGCGCACCGGCGATGAGATCGCGTCCGGTGACCTTCTCGCGACAGCGTATGCGGCCTCTGAGGCGCTGCTCGATGCGGGTGAAGAGCGATTCGGGACGTCCGTGCGTATCGGCGACGTCACGGTAGTCGCGCCGCCACTGTTCCACGAGCTCTAGGAGCACACGTGCAGATCGTCGTCGGACATGCGAACCCCGACTTCGACGCCTACGCCGCGACGGTGGCGGCTACGAAGGTGTTTCCCGGTGCCCGGGGAGTGTACCTTGGCTCGCAAAATGCCAATGTCCGGGCCTTCCACAACCTGCACGAGGAGTTCCTCGACTTCGTGGATCTGAGGGGGCTGGACCTCTCTGCGGTGACACGGCTGGTGATGGTCGACACGCGAGACGCCAGTCGAATCGGTGAGATCGGGTCCGTGGCCTTGCGGCCTGATGTCGAGGTCATCGTCTACGATCATCACCCTCCGGCGGAGGGTGATCTCACCGGCGTCGACGACCGGTCTCTCGATGTCGGATCGACGACATCGATACTGGTCCACGAGATCAACCGTCGGGGTATCGCGCTGACGCCGCTCGAGGCGTCCGTGCTTCTCCTTGGCATACACGAGGACACGGGATCGCTCACGTACCCGGGGGCGACCGCGTACGATGCCGAGGCTGCTGCATACCTGATGGCTTCGGGGGCCGATATGGAGGTCCTGAACCAGTTTCTGAGCCGGGCGCTTGATAGTGCCCAGCAAGAACTGCTCGAGCGGCTCGTTGGGTCGCTCGAGATTTGGAGCATCCACGGTCAGGAGATCGCGATCGGCGTTGCCGAGGCCGACCAGTATGTGGACTCTGCGAGCGTGCTGACGCACTACATCGTTGAGGACATGGGCTACCGCGTAGCGATAGCCGTCGTGCGGATGCCGACGCGTGTCCAGGTCGTGGCCAGGAGCCGCGTCCATGGCGTGGATGTCGGTGCGGTCATGACGCGGATCGGTGGGGGCGGACATACGCAGGCGGCTTCTGCCGGCTTCCGGGACATAGAGATCCAGGAATTGCTCGACCGCATTGCGCGCGCCCTAGACGCGGAAGTCCGGCAGCCGCTCACGGCGCGCGACATCGCGTCTTCTCCCGTGCGGACGGTGACACCCGGTGCCAGCATGCACGATGCGGGTGAACTGATGGCGAGGTGGGGACACGGCGGGCTGCCGGTCGTCGAAGATGGCACGCTCGCCGGTCTCGTGACGCGCAAGGACGTGGACAAGGCGGTGCGCCACCAGCTCGACCATGCGCCGGTCACCGGGTTCATGGCTCGCGACGTCATTACTGTATCGCCCGGCACCGACTTGATCACGCTCGAGCACCTTCTAGCTAGCCAAGGAATCGGTCGCTTGCCGGTTGTGGAGGACCAGCGGATCGTGGGAATCGTGACCCGAAAGGACCTCCTGAGCGCCGAATTCGGCGACAAGTACCTCGACCGCAGGGTCCCCCAGGCGCGCGGGCGCTCAACCCAGCGGTTCCTGTCCTCGGTCGAGTCTCTCCTGCCCGAGGAGGCCTACGCAGCCCTGCACGATCTTGGAGCGCTGGCCGAGGAGGAGGGCTTGCGGCTGCATGTGGTGGGCGGATTCGTGCGCGACATGCTCCTTGGCAGGAAGAACCTCGACATGGATGTCGTGGTCGAAGGTGACGGGGTGGCGTTCGCGGAGAAGGCCGCGCAGACCCTCGGGGGGCGGGTGAAGGTGCACCGGCGGTTCGGGACGGCGGTCCTCGTGCTGAGCAAGACCCTTCACGTGGACATCACGAGCGCACGGACCGAGTACTACACGCGCCCCGGAGCCTTGCCGACGGTGGAGAGGTCGTCTCTTAGGCAGGACCTGTTCCGCCGCGACTTCTCCGTGAATGCGATGGCTGCCTGCCTCAATCCCGATTGCTTCGGCCAGATCGCCGATCCGTTCGGCGGACTGCGCGATCTGGAGCGGCAGACGCTGCGTGTGCTGCATTCGCTCTCGTTCGTCGAGGACCCCACACGGGTGCTCCGCGGCGCGAGGTTCGAGAGGCGCTACGGCTTTTCGATGGACTCTTCGACCGAAGCGCTTGCACGTCGCGCCGTCGAGATGAACATGCTCGACGAGGTCAGCGGTGCACGTCTGCGCGAGGAGATGCTCGACATCATAGACGAGGACGCACCATCCGAGGTGTTCGAGCGGTTGCGGGAGCTGGGCGTCCTGGATGTCCTGCTTCCCGAGGGTGTCAGTTCGTCCGCTGTCATCGAGGGCCTGTTCGCTGTCGAGCGTGCATACAAGCGGTTGAGCCCGATGTTTGGCCGGGAGCCCCGCAGACGTGTGACGCTTGTGGCCGCCCTGTTGGCCGGCGCCGGACATGGACCTGCGGAGCGCTGGCTGCGTCACATGCGGTTTGGTCGCGAGTATGGCGAGCCTGCGATCGCGCTCGCGGAACGGGGGCCTGCGACCGTGCGGCGACTTCGCGATGGCCGCGGTATGCGTGACAGCCGCCTGTACCATCTGCTCTCGACGGTGCCGGACGAGGCGGTCGTCTGGGTGTGGGCCACAGGAGGCACGCTGGTCCGCGAGCGAGTCGAGCACTATGTCGACGTCGTGTCGCGCATCAAGCCCGAAGTCTCAGGCAAAGACCTCATCGAGATGGGACTGACTCCGTCAGCGCGCTTCTCGGCTATACTTGCGCAGGCCCTTGACGACCGGCTGGATGGCAAGGCGGTCGGGCGCGAGGCCGAGAGAGCAAACCTGCAGCGTCTCGTCACGAAACACGAGCGCATCACTGCCAAGGAGAACTGAGCGTGTCCGGATCCGACCTGACCATGTTGGTGATTCGCTTTGTCGTGCTCGTTCCCGCGATCGTCTTTCACGAGGTGGCCCACGGGTATGCGGCGTATCTCCTTGGCGACACGACGGCCAAGGACCGGGGCCGTCTGTCGCTGAATCCGGTCAAGCATATCGACCCGTTCGGCACGATCCTCATGCCGCTGCTCATGGTAGTGATGTTCGGCTTCGGCTTCGGGTACGCCAAGCCCGTGCCTGTGAACCCACACCGGTTCAAGGACTACCGCAAAGGCATGTTCCTGACCGGCATCGCAGGGCCGGCGGCCAACCTCCTGCTTGCGATGGTGGCCGGAATCGCGGCGCGGGCGCTGGACCTGTTCGGTGGTGCGCTGGGCGCAGTCGGTGGCTACGCGTGGCTGTTCTTCTTCTACTTCTGCCTCATGAACCTCGTGTTGATGTTCTTCAACCTCATCCCCATACCGCCTCTGGACGGCTCGCGCGTGGTGCCGTTGTTTCTTTCGGATCGCGCTATGCGCGCGTATGCGAAGTGGGAACGCTACGGGTTCGTGATCGTGTTCGGCCTGATATTCTTCGGCCCGCGGCTCTTTGGCTTCGACCCGATCGGCGTCTACTTCGCATGGACCGTCGAACCACTGCTGCGCCTGTTCGCGGGGGCCGGCTTCTAGGCCGGTCATCCGTCGCGCCAGCCGCCGGTTGCGGTATCATACGAACCACTTCGCAGGCCCATCTGTCGCGAGAAGGAGTCGTCTGTCCATGCCCAAGAAGCGCATTCTGACCGGGTACCGCCCTACCGGCCGCCTCACGCTTGGGCACTGGTTCGGCAACCTGCTCAACATGCGCGAGCTCCAGGAGGAGTACGAGGCATACTACTTCGTGGCCGACTGGCACGCGCTCACCAGTGATTGGCAGGACACCTCCGGCATCAGGCGCTACACCGAGGAGATGATCCTTGACTGGGTCGCCGCAGGTATCGATCCCGAGAAGGCCACCATATACCGGCAGTCCGACGTTCCCGAAGTCGCGGAACTGACGCTCTACCTCACGATGGTCACGCCGATGTCGTGGCTCGAGCGGGTTCCGAGCTACAAGGAGCAGCGCGAGCAGATCACCGACAAGGACCTCAGCAACGTTGGCTTCTTCATGTATCCGCTGCTCCAGGCCGCCGACATCGCCATCGTCAAGGGCGACATCGTGCCGGTGGGCGAGGACCAGCTCCCGCATCTAGAGCTCACGCGCGAGGTGGTGCGCCGGTTCAACACCACCTACGGCGACCTTCTCGTCGAGCCCGCCGCCAAGATCGCCAAGGAAGGCGCGCGCGTCCCCGGCACCGACGGTCGCAAGATGTCCAAGAGCTACGGCAACGCAATCTACCTCTCGGAGTCCGAGGAGGAGACCACCAAGAAGGTGATGGGCTTCGTCACGGATCCCGCTCGCAAGCTCAAGACCGACCCGGGCGACCCGGACATCTGTCCGCTGCACCAAGTCCACAAGCTCGTTGGCGACACAGGTGACATCGCGGAGTGGGACCGGTGTTGTCGCGTGGCCGACTGTGGCTGTGTGGCGCACAAGAAGGCGTTCGCCGAGGACCTGAACGCCTACCTGCGTGACTTCCGCGAGAAGCGAGCGGAACTTGCCGCTCGCCCCGGCTACGCGTGGGAAGTCCTGTCGGCAGGAGCTGCACGCGTGCGTCCGGCGATCGACGAGCTCATGGCGAACGTTCGCCGCGAGTTGCACGTCGACGCTGCGGAGTAGGGGCAGCGCGCCCGATGGGCTACCGGGTAAAGACACAAGCGTTCGAAGGTCCGTTCGATCTTCTGCTGCATCTGGTCTCGCGCCAGAAGCTGGATGTGAACTCGATCTCGGTCACCGAGGTCACAGACCAGTATCTGGAGCATGTCGATCGCATGCAGGACCTCGATCTCGATGTTGCAAGCGACTTTCTCCTGGTAGCGGCGACACTGCTCGAGATCAAGGCGGCAAGCCTGCTTCCCCAGGATGTCGAGTACTTCGGCGACGAGATGGACGACCTGTCTCCTGAGGAGGCCCGCGAACTGCTGGTCGCACGCCTTCTCGCATACAAGCAATTCAAGAACGCCGCCGGAGAGATCAACGCACGTATGGAGGCGGAGTCGAGGATGCATCCTCGGCAGGCAGGGCTCGAAGAGCGCTTCCTCAAACTGATGCCCGACTTCCTGGAAGACGTTACGTTGCGCGGGCTCGCGGTCATTTGTGCTGACCTGATGTACCGCCGCGAGGAGTTCTTCCTGCTGCAATCGGAGCACATTGCTACGGTTCTGATCTCGCTCGAGCTGCATACAGAAAGCGTCGCCCGCACCCTGGCCCAGCGCCGCCGCATATCCTTCCGCGAACTGGTGGCCGAGGACCAGCGTCCCGAAGTCGTTGTCGTCACGCTCCTGGCGATTCTCGAGCTCTACAAGCGCGCATTCGCAGGCGTCCAGCAGGACAGCGTCTTTGACGACATCATCGTGACAGCACTCGACCAAGAGGGTGGGCAGTAGCGTGGAAGTACCCGTGAGCCTGAGAGGAGCCATAGAGGCGCTGCTATTCGTTTCCGACGAGCCGGTCTCTGCGGCACGCATAGCGCGCATTCTCGATGAGAACGAAGCGATGGTCGGTTCGGGGCTCGAAGCTCTTGCCGAGGAGTACCAGGCCGGCGAGCGCGGATTCCAGCTTCGCGAGGTCGCAGGTGGGTGGCGCCTCTACACGCATCCCGCCTACCACGAATGTATCGAACAGTATGTGCTGTCGTGGGACACGAGGCGCCTGTCGCAGGCGTCTCTTGAGGCGCTCTCCGTGGTCGCGTATCACCAACCTGTGACGCGCGCCGGGGTGAATGCCATTCGCGGAGTGAACAGTGAGGGCGTGATCAGCTCGCTCGTGGACAAAGGGCTCGTTCGCGAGACCGGCCGCGACAAGAACCAGGGCAACGCGATCTTGTACGGAACCACGCGGAGCTTCCTCGAGAAGTTCGGCCTGAAGGACCTCGGCGAGCTACCGCCGCTGGAGGAGTTCGCGCCGAACCCCCACACGGAGCGCGCGATTCGTGAGCGACTCGGCGCACTGGACGGGTCATCCCTCGCCGATGGTGAAGACGACTACGCCGAGGAGACATCCGAAGACACCGCCTCCGAGGAGCAGGAAGACGAGGATGGCGCAACCGCCTGAGCAGATAGTCCCCATGCGCGTGCAGAAGTTCCTTGCCCGCGCCGGCGTGGCGTCTCGACGCGGGTCTGAGGACCTCATGACTGCGGGACGCGTGCAGGTGAACGGCGAGCCGGTGACGTCGCTGGGTGCGAAGGTGGATCCGGCATGCGACGTCGTGACCGTTGACGGCAGGGTCGTGTCCCTTGGCGACGAACCGGTGTACCTCGTGCTGAACAAGCCGGCGGGATACGTCACCACCATGGACGACCCGCAGGGCCGTGCCACGGTTGCAGAGCTTATCCCACCCGACGAGCCAGCGCTCTTTCCCGTGGGGCGTCTGGATCGCGATACGACGGGCCTGCTTCTGTTCACGACCGACGGCGAGCTCGGGTTCAGGCTTCTGCACCCGAGCTTCCACGTCGAGAAGGCCTACCTGGCCGAGGTGGATGGCAGCCCCGCCGAGGAGGACCTGGAGCGGCTTCGGCAGGGGATAGACCTCGACGACGGTCCCACAAAGCCGGCCGGCGTGAGGCTGGTGGAGGAGCGCGACGGCGGTGCGGTAGTGGAGATCGTCCTTAGCGAAGGTCGAAAGCGGCAGGTCAAGCGCATGCTTTCGGCCATCGGGAATCCGGTCCTCCAGTTGCATCGCACGCGGTTCGGGCCCATCGACCTGGGAGATCTCCCCGAGGGACAGACACGGACCTTGAGTGCCGAGGAGATCGAGTCCTTGCGCTCTGTGGCTGGGAAGGAAGCGTAGTGGCACTCGTCGTGATCACAGGTGGTGCGCGAAGCGGCAAGTCGTCCGTGGCACAGCGGCTTGCGAAGCAGGTCGCCAATCGTCCGACGGTCGTCGTCTTTGGCTCCGGCGAGAGCGATCCCGAGATGGCGCGCAGGATCGAACGCCATCGCGCGGACCGGCCTGAGGGCTGGGTCACCGTGGAGGCGACGGACTCCGTCGAGTGGACCGGTCGTGTCCCCGAGGACGGTCTCCTGGTGGTTGACTGCCTTGGGACGTTGCTTTCGCATGTGATGGCCGAGGTCGCTATCGACCTGGGTTCGGGCGAGTCCGGTAGCGAGACACTCTCCTCGGCAGCCTTCGAGGACGAGGTCGAGCACCGATTCGCGGCGCTGGTCGGCTGGATGGTCAAGCGGTGGAACCACACGTTGATCGTCACGAACGAAGTCGGTGCCGGCGTGGTGCCGGCGCACGTGAGCGGACGGGTGTTCCGCGACGTGCTGGGGCGGGCGAACCGCTCGCTCACCGACCGGGCGGATGCGGCATACCTTGTCGTAGCCGGCCGCTGTATCCAACTGACAACGCTACCGTGCGAGCCGCGGTGGCCCGGCGTGAAGGGCCGCAAGACGTGACCGAAGAAGCATTGCTCTCCGGGGAATGCGTGGGCATCGCGCGCACCGACGAGTCGGCCGAAGCGGCGGCGCGGCTTCGCTTGGATCAGCTGACCAAACCCCCTGGCTCGCTCGGCCGCCTCGAGGACATCGCGGCGCGTCTGGCGCGCGTTCAAGGCACCGACCATCCCTCCGTGAGCCGCAAGGCGATTGTGCTGATGGCCGGGGATCACGGCGTTGTGGCCGAGGGAGTATCGCCCTACCCGCAGGACGTCACCTGGCAGATGGTGGCCAACTTCGCGGCAGGGGGGGCGGCGATCAATCAGCTGGCTGCGTCGGTCGGGGCCGATATCAGGCTCGTGGACATGGGCGTGGCCAAGGACATCTCCGGCTTCGCCGGCGTCATCGACCGCAACGTGCAGCGTGGCACCGCGAACATGGCCCTGGGGCCGGCGATGAGCCGCGAGATTGCCGCGAGGGCGGTTCGCGAAGGCATGCGTGTTGCGCGCGAGGCTATCGCGGAAGGGTACGCGATCGTCGGAACCGGTGAGATGGGTATCGGCAACACCACGTCCGCCGCAGCGCTGACGTGTGCTCTCACGGGCGCGGACCCCGAAGCGGTCGTCGGCCCCGGGACGGGTCTCGACGCGGACGGAGTCGCGCGAAAGATGGAAGTGGTCGAGCGCGCGCTGCGCGCGAACGCCGTCGAGACGCTGGACGTCCTTGGCGTGCTTGCAGCGGTGGGGGGACTGGAGATCGCGGGGCTCGCGGGTGTTGTCATCGGCTGCGCCTCCGAAGGCGTTTGCGTTGTCGCTGACGGTTTCATCTCAGGGGCGGCGGCTCTTGTAGCCGTGCGCATGTGCCCCGCCGCCGCAGACTACCTGTTCGCGTCGCACCGTTCGGCGGAGCCGGGACACAGAGTGGTTCTGGAGGCACTCGGCCTACAGCCCGTGCTCGAACTCGATATGAGACTCGGTGAGGGGACGGGAGCGGCTCTGGCGATCGGCATCATGGATGCTGCATGCCGCATGCTGTCGGGAATGGCGACCTTCGCCGAGGCCGGTGTAGCCGAGGAGACCGGAGTGTCCGACTCGGACCTCGCCGAGGAGGGACCAACCCCCGCGTGAGCGTCATCGACGACATCCGCGAAGCATTCGCCATGCTGACCGTGCTGCCGGACGCGGGCGATCCTACCCGTCGCACCGGCACCGGTGCTGCTGGTTGGTTCCCAGTCGTCGGTTTCGTCCTTGGCGGAACTACGCTTGGAGCCCTCGCGGTCGTGAACTCGGCCTCGGTGGCCTGGGGCGATGGAGAGCTTCTCGAGCGTGGAGCGCTCGTGTTCGCGGTGTGCGTCGTTGCCGGGTGGGCGCTCGTTACCCGGTTTCTGCACTGGGACGGGCTGGCCGACGTCGCCGACGGCTACTGGGGAGGCCACGACATTGGGCGCCGTCTCGAGATTATGGCCGACAGTGCGACCGGCGCGTTCGGCGCAATTGCGGTGACCCTCGTCGCCATCGCTCAGGTGGCGGCGATCGCCACGATCCTCGGGCGACCGACCGGAGCTGGCATGGTGATTCTGGGGGCGCCTGTCATGGGGCGGATGGCCGCGACGTTCGCCTCGTGGCTGGGGAAGCCTGCGCGTCCGGACGGGTTGGGGAGCCGTGTCATGGGCATGTCGACGGCTTCGGGTGGGATCGCCGCAGGTGCCGCGGTCACTGTGGCTCTGGCGGTCTGCACGTGGCAGTGGGGCCTTGTCGCGCTGGCCTGGGGTGGAGCGAGCCTGCTCGCGGCCCTCGTGATCCCGCACCTCATCTCGAAGCGGTTCGGCGGCGTGACCGGAGATGTCATGGGTGCGAGCATCTTGCTCGTCGAGACATTCTCGCTGGTACTGGCTGCGTTGATAGGAAGTTGGTAGTGGTGAAGGAGACCCGCATTCTGCTCGTGCGTCATCCCGAGACCGAGGCGAACGTGACCGGTCGCTGGGTTGGCCGAGGAAACGCGCCTCTCACCGCGGTCGGTCACGAGCAGGTACCCCGGCTTGTGGGGGAGATAGTGCGCTTCGAGCCCGACGCGATTTGGTCGAGCCCTCTGGGCAGGACCCTTGCGGTGGCCGAGGAGGCCGCGCGTACTGTGGGTCTCGAGCTGACCATCGACGAGCGCCTGACCGAGCTCGATTTCGGCGATGCGGAAGGCCTCACATACGAAGAGGCCGTCGAGCGCGGCATCCCGTTCGAGTTCAAGTGCGAGGATCATCCGGTCGCCCCCGGGGGCGAGTCTCGCCGCGACATCCTGCGCCGCACGGACGAGGTGCTCGCCGATGCGATGGCCTCGAGCAGCCGGATCGCCGTTGTCACCCACGGTGGCGTGTTCCGGTCGGCGCTTGTGATACTTCTCGGACTCCCGATCGCCGGCATCTGGGCCTTCGACATCCGCAACGCGCAGGTCGCCGAAGTGCGTGTCGTGGACGGTCACGGGATGCTCGTGCGGTTCCTGCAGGGCTGAGCGTCCCGACTCGTTGGCCTCGAGCCCTTGCCCGCAACATCGCGACCTGCGACAATCCTCGGCAACCCTCGTGCTCCGGCATGAGGTGACGCGACGCCGGGAGGGCCCCGTGGAATGGGAAGCGCTCATACGCAGCGAGCTGGACGGCATGGTGCCGTACTCCGCTGGCCTGCGCGCGAGTGAGGTCCGGGAACGCTCCGGCAAGGACCACATCCTCAAGCTCTCCAGCAACGAGCACCCGTGCGGACCGTTTCCGAGCGCCGTTCGGGCGATGGAAGCGGTGCTCCCGAAGCTCAACCGCTACCCCGACGGGTCGGCGCGCGCTCTTCGCGAACGGCTCTGCGCCAAGGTCGGTCTCGATGACTGCAATCTCGTGATCGGCAGCGGATCCAACGAGCTCATCCGCCTGATCGCCCAGGCCGTCCTGCGCCCTGGCGACGAGGTCGTATTCGCCTGGCCGAGCTTCGTGGTCTACCCGATGGTCACCCAGATGTTCGGCGCAACCGCCGTCAAGGTGCCGCTGACCGAGGACCAGGTACACGATCTGGACGCGATGCTCGCGGCTATCACCGACAAGACCCGGCTTCTCTTCCTGTGCAACCCCAACAACCCGACCGGGACCATCTATCACCGGCTGTCGTTCGACCGGTTCCTGCGCGAAGTCCCCGACCATGTGCTGGTGGTCGTGGACGAGGCGTACTTCGAGTTCGTTACCGATGAACACTACCCCAACGCGCTTGAGGACTTCGACGGCCACAGCCCGCTTGCAGTTCTGCGCACGTTCAGCAAGATCTACTCCCTCGCCGGCCTGCGCATCGGGTACGGCGCGGTCCCGGCTCCTCTTCGTGCGGCCATCGACAAGATCCGCGAGCCATTCAATGTGAGCATTGTCGCGCAGATCGCCGCCTACTACTCTCTCGCGGACGCCGCGGAAGTGGAGCGTCGCCGTCAGGAGAACCAGGAACAGAAGACCTACCTCTATTCGTGCTTCGACCGGCTCGGCATGTCATACGTGCCGTCGGAGACGAACTTCGTCTACTTCATGACGGAGCGGCCGGTCGAGGTGTTCCAGGCTCTCCTCGAGGAGGGCGTGATCGCGCGCGACTTCGGAACCGCTCCTGCTCTGCGACTCGGGGTAGGTACTCCGGAGGACACGGAGATCACGATTGCTGCCTTCGAGGCCGTGGCCGAGCGGCTGGGCGGGTTCTGACCCTGGCGCTCGCGCGGCGGACCTGTCCGGACGTCCGTTGGTTGAGTGAGGGGTAGATCATGCTGGTAGTCATGCGGGACCACGCGTCCCGGCAAGAGATCGATCACGTCGTCGAACTCCTGGAAGAGGCCGGCGCTCAAGCCCACCTGTCCGGTGGCAAGGTCAAGACGATCATCGGCGTTATCGGCGACCGCGAGACCGTCTATGCGCTCGATCTTCAGGGCCTGCCCGGCGTAGAGGAAGTCATCCGGGTCCTCAAGCCCTACAAGCTCGTCAGCCGTGACTTCCAGCCCGAGGACACGGTGGTCCGGGTCGGCCCGCACGCCTCCATCGGGGGCGGAGCCATTGCGGTGATCGCGGGTCCGTGCTCGGTCGAGTCGGAAGACCAGATGATGACCGTCGCGCGAGCGGCGAAGGCTGCTGGGGCGACCATGCTGCGCGGCGGTGCATACAAGCCGCGTACCAGTCCGTATGCATTCCAAGGAATGGGCGTCGAAGGCCTGAAGCTGCTGCGCGCGGCCGGCGACGAGGTTGACTTGCCCGTCGTCACCGAGGTTCTCGACGTGCGCGATGCGTCCACCGTTGCCGAATACGCCGACGTGCTGCAGGTCGGTGCACGCAACATGCAGAACTTCATGATGCTCGACGAGCTTGGCACCATGGGAAAGCCGGTGCTGATGAAGCGGGGCCTGTCTGCCACGATCGAAGAGGTTCTCTCGGCTGCCGAGTACGTCCTCAAGGGAGGCAACCGCGACCTCATCCTGTGTGAGCGAGGAATCCGCACCTTCGAGACGTACACGCGTAACACCCTCGACCTTGCCGCTGTCGCCGCCCTCAAACAGCTCACGCATCTGCCGGTCATCGCCGATCCGTCCCATGCCACGGGACGCCGCGACCTGGTAGCGGTCATGTGCCGGGCGGCTATCGTCGCTGGAGCCGATGGACTCATGGTCGAGGTGCATCCCGACCCCGAGCATGCCAAATGTGACGGCCCGCAGTCGCTGGTCCCGGAAGACTTCGCAGCACTGATGGGCGATCTCGCGCCGCTCGTCGAGTTGCAGGGCGCGCACTTCGGGTGGAACTGATGGGCTTTCGGCGGATCGCGATAGTCGGCGTTGGCCTGATGGGCGGGTCGTTCGCCGCGGCCTCGAAAGCTTTGCCGTCGCCTCCGCAGGTGTTTGGCGTGGATCCGGACACGGAGTCGCTGTCGTACGCCCGGGGCCAGCACATCATCGATGACGCTGCGACTCCTCAGGAGGCGATCGAACAGGGATGGTTCGGCCCGGGTGGAGTGGACCTCGTCGTACTGGCGACTCCTGCCCGCGTGGCCGAGGAGTGGCTCCGCATCCTTGGCGAGAACGAGTTCGATGGGGTCGTCACGGACGTGTCGTCCACCAAGGGGCATGTCATAGACGCTGCAGAGAGATTCCTTGGCGATGCGGCGGCGTTCGTCGGCGGGCACCCGATGGCGGGTTCGGAGCGCAGCGGAGTCGAAGCTGCGCGCGCCGACCTGTTCGCGGGTGCGTACTACGTGCTGACGCCCACGCCCACGACCGACATGGACGCGTACCGGCGCCTGCACTCGTACGTCGCGTCCCTCGGCGCGCGCGTGGTGTCCGTTGACGCCCGTGAACACGACGAGGCGGTTGCGATCATCAGCCACGTGCCACATGTCACGGCGTCGGCACTGGTTGAGCTTGCCAAGGCTCATGCCGGTGAGGGCGACGAGCTCCTGCGTCTGGCCGCGGGTGGCTTCAAGGACACGACGCGCATAGCTGCGGGAAGCGCGGACCTGTGGACGGGGATCTGCATCGACAATGCGCCCGCGCTGTCTGCCGGCATCGACGAGCTTCGCGAGGTCCTTGGCGAGTTTGCGGAGATGCTGCGTACGGCCGATACCGAGGCGATACGTGATTGGCTTGCCCGGGCCGCCGACGTGCGGCGTTCGCTGCCGGCGCAGTGGGTCCCGGCTACGGAGGCCCTGTCTGAGCTGCTCATCCCGGTGATCGACCGGCCCGGCGTCATCAGCGAGGTGACCTCGGCGGTGGGCCGTGCGCGCTGCAACATCGAGGCGATCGAGATCGACCACCAGTCCGAGGACAGTGCGGTGCTCGTGCTGGTCCTGACGGACGAGGGCGACATGCTTGCGCTCACTGAGGATCTGCGTTCGCGGGGCTACGACCCGCGCCTCCGGCCACTAGACGCCGGCACAGAGAGGTAGACGACGATGAAGCACAACGCCCGAGAGTCCGCCGCGCCGCTTCGCGGAACGGTGCGCGTTCCCGGCGACAAGTCCATCTCGCACCGCGCCGTGCTGTTTGCTGCGATGGCGGAGGGAAGAAGTCGCCTTTCCGGGGTACTCGACAGCGCTGACGTGCGTTCCACGATCGGTGCCGTCCAAGCGCTTGGCGCAGAGGTCGGCGCGGTCACTGCCGAGGACGGAAGTCTCAGTGTGACCGTGACGGGTTGGGGAGAGTTGGGTCCCGTGGAGCCAACGACGCCGATCGACTGCGGCAACAGCGGTACGACCGCCAGACTTCTCCTTGGCATGCTGGCCGGTTGGCCCATGACCGCGACGCTGTACGGCGACGAGTCGCTGTCGAAGCGTCCTATGCTGCGAGTGACCGAGCCGCTTTCGAGAATGGGCGCGGTGTTCACGACGCGCGACGGCATGCTGCCCGTCACGGTGACGGGTGGAGGACTGGCCCCCATCTCGTTTGAGAGCCCGGTCGCAAGCGCGCAGGTCAAGACGGCGGTGCTGCTTGCCGGGCTGTGCGCGCCCGGGCACACCACGGTCCGGGAGCCCGCTCCGAGCCGCGACCATACCGAGCGCATGCTGGGCGACTTCGGTGTGGCGGTGGATGTCGACGCTGTCGCTCATTCCGCGACCGTGAACGGCCCTGTCGTGCTTCGCGCGTCAGATTTGGCCGTGCCGGGCGATCCGTCCTCGGCGGCGTTTCTTGTGGCAGCTGCGTTGCTCGTGCCGGGCAGCGAGGTAGTGCTGACCGGGGTGGCGCTGAACCCGACGCGGACGGGCTTCCTGCGCGTGCTCGAGCGCATGGGTGCCGACATCGACGTCGCGGGCGACGAGTCGTCGGGCAGCGAGCTCGCGGGCACGCTGACCGTGCGCCACACGCCGGACCTGCAGTCGACCACCGTGACCGCCGAGGAGGTTCCGTCCCTGGTAGATGAGGTGCCGATACTCGCGGTTGTGGCCGCACGTGCGAGCGGGACGACCCGGTTCGAAGGTGTCGCAGAGCTCCGCGTGAAGGAGTCCGACAGGTTGCAGGCGATATACGACACCTTCGGTCTCCTTGGCGTAGGCGTGTCGATAGAGCGTGATGCGCTTGAGGTCATCGGTCCTGGTGCGTTCGGGCAGGCGGAGGTCGATTCGAGCGGGGACCACCGGCTTGCGATGGCGTGGACGGTCGCCGGGCTTGTCAGCGAGAGTGGCGTGACGGTGAATCGCTTCGAGGCCGTTGACGTGTCCTATCCGCGGTTCCTGGAAGACCTGGCTGCTTTGGGCTCCAGGTAGACATCGCAGGTGGTGCCGGGGCAGCGCGGTGTGGCTTGGGTGCGTGATATCATGTGCCGGCACGCGGCGAGTTCGTGAGTGCGAAGTACCGGACGCCCGACCAGGTGAGGACGCATGATCGTCGCTATCGACGGCCCAGCGGGTTCAGGCAAGTCAACCGTCGCCCGGGCCCTCGCGCAGAGACTCCGGATGCACTACCTCGACACCGGCGCGATGTACCGAGCGGTCGCGCACGTGGCGCTCAGCCGCGGTCTCGCACTTGGCGACGAGAATGCCGTAGCGACGATCGCCGAGCGCGCCGATATCCGGTTCGAACACGAGGGCGACTCGCCTCTGGCCACGCGCGTGCTGGCCAACGGCGTCGACGTCACGCTGGCGATCCGCACGCCCGCAACGGACGCCGCGGTGAGCGCGGTCGCGCGCATGTTACGCGTTCGCGAGGCGATGGTTTCCCGCCAGCGCGAGATCGCCGCCGGCCAGGACATCATCGCCGAGGGGCGAGACATCGGAAGCGTCGTCTTTCCCGATGCGGCCGTGAAGGTCTACCTGACCGCCTCCGAAGACGAGCGCGCAGGCCGCAGGCACCTGGAGCTCGTCGATCGCGGCGCGACCATCGCCCGCGAGGACGTGCACCAGGGAATCGCGGCTCGAGATACCGCCGACACCGGTCGCACGGCGAGCCCGCTCACCGTGGCCGAGGACGCGACCGTCATCGACACCACCGGAATGTCAGTCGATGACGTGGTCGAACTCATCGCTGCGCTTGTCGAGGCCCGCTCGTGAGTGCGCCGTCTCCGCTCGCAGATCCGCGGACATTCTTGTTCGGACGGTGTCTGCACGCCACGGTCGGGAGACTATTGCTTGCGATGTTCCGCGTTCGGGTCCTTGGCCGGGAGAACCTCCCGGATGGGGGAGCGGTGCTTGCCGGGAACCACATCTCATACGGCGATCCCGTCCTGCTCTGGTGCGCCATGCGGCGCCCATTGCACTTCATGGCAAAGAGCGAGCTGTGGTCGAACCCGCTGCTCGCTTGGGCTACCCCGCGCGTTTGGGCCTTTCCGGTCAGACGCGGACGCTCCGACCGCGAGGCCATCAGCAACGCAACCGAGCTGCTGACCCGTGGCGAGCTGGTGGGCATCTTCCCCGAGGGCACCCGAAACACCAGCGGGGACGCCACCGTCCAGGGCGGCGCCGCGTTCATCGCGATGCGCGCGGGCGTGCCGATCGTGCCGGTCGGTATCGCAGGCACGGACGCCATCAGACCGCGCGGAACGCGCATGATTCGCTTCCCACGCGTTACCATGAGTCTCGGACAGCCCGTTTCGGCCGAGGAGTTTGCCGAGGCGGGACGCAAGGAGCGCATCGAAGCCATGACGGCCGAAACGATGCGACGCATCACAGTCGAGCTCGAGCGCGCGAGGAGGTTGTAGACGATGCGGGTGGAAGTCGCCCGGCATGCGGGAGTGTGCTACGGGGTCGAACGCGCGCTGCGTCTGGCGGGCGAGGCGGCAGCCAAGGGCACTCACGTCAAGACCCTGGGCCCGCTCATCCACAATCCCCAGGCTGTTGCCGCGCTTCGAGAGCAGGGCGTGGAGGTTGCCGCCACTCTCGACGAGGTCACCGAGGGCATCCTCGTAGTGCGTTCGCACGGCGTCGATCCTGCGATCATCCGCGAGGCCGAGGAGCGCGGGCTCGACGTCGTGGATGCGACATGCCCGTTCGTGTCCGCCGCCCACACGTGTGCCCGCGAGCTGGCCGAGGACGGCTACAGCGTCATCATCGTGGGGGAAGAGGATCATCCCGAAGTCGAGGGGATCATGGCGCACGCCGGAGGCACGGCCCTGATCGTCCAGTCCGCCGCCGACCTGCCCGAACGGTTGCCGTCGCGCAAGGTCGGGGTCGTCGTGCAGACCACGCAGTCGCTCGCGCGCCTCGAAGGCGTCGTGATGGCGCTTCTTCCGCGCGTGAACGAGCTGCGCGTGTGCAACACGATCTGCAGCGCCACCGCCAAGCGACAGCTGTCCGCCGAGGAGCTCGCACTCACCGTCGACGTGACCGTTGTAGTCGGCGGGCACAACTCGGGCAACACCAGCCGACTCGCGGAGATTTGTATGGCCGTCAACCCCCGAACCTATCACGTCGAAACCGCCGATGAGCTCGAAGCTTCGTGGTTCGAGAAAGCGGAGTCGGTGGGCGTGACCGCGGGAGCGTCGACACCGGACGTCCAGATGGCCGGTGTCATCGCCGCGATCGAGAAACTCGGGTAGCGATGTCTCGGCGCGCGGACTACGGCGGCGGCGCCCACGCCGCGCAGGGTGGTTGCGTCGACCGCGTGGCCGCAGACTCACCGGCCGATCGGGCAAGCATTCAGCCCGATGACGTGCTCCTCGCAGTTGACGGCACGCCCATCACCGACATCATCGAGTGGCAGTGGCTCACCGACGGCCCGGCCGTCCGCGTGACACTTGAGCGAGCGGGCGCAGGCCGCATCGACACGGCCCTCTCGCGCGCCGCCGCCGCTCCGTGGGGTATCCACTTCGCCGAGGAGATCTTCGACGCCGTCCGCACGTGCGACAACCGGTGCGAGTTCTGCTTCATGACACAGCTTCCAGGCGGGCTGCGACCCGCCCTCTACGTTCGCGACGACGACTACCGCCTGTCGTTCCTGCACGGCAACTTCATCACGCTCACGAACCTCACCGACGCAGACGTCGAGCGCATTGCCGGGCAGCACCTGTCGCCGCTGTACGTGTCGCTCCACGCGATCGGCGCTGGCGTGCGTGCGCGGCTTATGGGTGCGCGCAGCGACAGCGCGCTAGCGCGCTTCGACGAGCTGCTCGATGCCGGAATCGACCTGCACGTGCAGATCGTGCTCGTTCCCGACGTCAACGACGGCGAGATTCTGGAGCAGACCCTCACGTGGCTTGCCGAGCGCGAGGGCGTGGCCTCGGTGGGCGTGGTACCACTTGGCTACACGCGCCACCAGACCCGCTACACGGAGTCATTCGAAAGCGCGTCGGCCGCTGCCGCCGTGATCGAGCAGATCGAGCGCTGGCAGGCGGCTTTCCGCAAGCGAGACGGCGTGGGCCACGTGTACGCAGCCGACGAGTTCTTCTTGAACGCAGGACACACGTTGCCCGCGTGGGAGGTCTACGACGAGTTCCCGCAGTACGAGAACGGCATCGGTCTGGCACGAGCGTTCGTCGACGAGTTCGCGGAGGCCGCCGCTGCTGCATCCTGCGCGCAGCCCGACCTCGCCGGCACCCGGATCCTCACCGGCGAGCTTGCCGCGCCTCTTCTGCGCGACGCCGTCGCCTCGCTGGGCGAACCTGTCGCCGATGTCATCGTGATCGAGGTGCGAAACGACTTCTTCGGCGGGAACGTCAGTGTGGCCGGGCTGCTCGCAGCGTCCGACATCGTTGCGGCGATTCGTGCAGACGCCACCGGCGGCAGAGCCTACCTGCTACCCGACGTGATCTTCAACGCGGATGGTCTCACGCTCGACGACGTCACTCTGGACGACCTCATACAGGACTCCGGCGCGAACATATGCGTGGTATCCTGTGACGCTGCGGGACTGGCCGGGGTTCTCCTTGGCAGTCCAAAGCCTGAACACGAAACCCGGTGACACCCCCATGGCCCTTCCTATAGTCGCTGTCGTTGGCCGACCGAATGTCGGCAAGTCGACGCTTGTGAACCGCCTTGTACAGGGCTCAGATGCCATCGTGCATGAGGAGCGTGGCGTGACGCGCGATCGCAGCTACCACCGTTCGGACTGGAACGGTCGCGATTTCATGCTCATCGACACCGGCGGGATCGAGACCGGCAAGGACGATCCGTTCTCCGAGTCCATCACCGCCCAGGCGATGGTAGCGGCCGAGGAAGCGGACGTCGTGATCGTCCTTGTGGACGGCAAGACAGGTGTGATGGCCGCCGATGAAGAGGTCGCGCGCAAGCTCAAGCGCGCGAAGAAGCCGATCTTCCTCGTGGTCAACAAGATGGACACGCCCAATGACGATACCGCCGCACACGAGTTCTGGGCGCTAGGGATCGGCGAGCCGTGGCCGGTGTCGGCAACACACGGCCACGGGACGGGCGATCTGCTTGACGCGGTCGTTGCCGCACTTCCGGAGACGGAGCCGCACGTCGAGTCCGACGCGATCGACGTCGCGATCATCGGTCGCCCGAATGCCGGGAAGTCCTCGCTGCTCAACCGCCTCGTTGGGACTGAACGCGCGATCGTAAGTGACGTCGCGGGCACGACTCGCGACGCCCTGGACGTTCTCGTGGAGACCGATGGACGCGCGTACCGGTTCGTGGACACTGCGGGACTCCGCCGCAAATCGCTGATCGAGGAGGACGTCGAGTACTACGGGTTCGTGCGCGCCATGCGCGCTATCGATCGTGCAGACGTTGCGCTGCTCATGGTTGACTGCACGGTCGGGGTGACCGACCAGGACCAGCGCATCGCGCGATTCGCCGAGGAGCGCGGCTGCGGGCTCATCGTGATCTTGAACAAGTGGGACACCGTTGGTAGCGTCGAGGAACGCGACGACCTGGCGGACCAGGTCGAGACACGACTCGGCTTCGTCGGCTATGCGCCAATGCTTCGACTCAGCGCACTTACCGGTTCCAAGGTCCCGCGCGTCTACCAGGCCATCGAGAAGGTGTACGCGAACTACACCTGCGAGCTCACGACGAGTGCACTGAACAGGGTCCTTACCGAGATGCGCGACTTTGGCCACACCGTGAACAAGGGGGGCAAGACACTGCGTGTGCACTATGTGACCCAGACGCGCACATCGCCGCCCGGATTCACCTTCTTTGCCAATCATCCGAGACTCGCGGATGATAACTTCAAGCGGTACGTTGAGAACAGACTTCGTGCGGCCTTCGACCTGACCGGCACACCGGTGATACTCAAGTTCCGTCAGAAGGACTAGCGATGATCGGACTGGTACTCCGATTCTGGGCGGCGTATGTCTTGGCCTACCTCCTCGGCGCGATTCCGTTCGCCCTGATTGTGGGCAAGGTCTTCTACAAGACCGACCTGCGGGAACACGGGTCCGGGAACCTCGGTGGAACCAACGTCTACCGGGTGCTCGGGTGGAAGGCGGGCCTGGCGGTCGTGGTCCTCGATATCGCCAAGGGCGCTGCGGCCGTCGCCATCGCGATGTTGCTGCATCCGACGCACATGGGCGCGATGGTCCACGATTGGGTGTTGATCGGTGCGATGATCGCGGCGGTCCTCGGGCACTCGTACTCGCCCTACATCAAGTTCCGAGGCGGGAAGGGTGTCGCAGCTGCGGCCGGCGGACTGCTGGTGATCGAGCCGCTCGCGCTGCTGATCCTTCTCCTCGTGTTCGCCGGCGTGATCGCCGCTTCACGGATGGTCTCGCTTGCTTCGATCGTTGTTGCCGCTGCGTATCCCGCGCTCACGATCGCCCTCTACGGCGACCGGACCGCCCTCGTGGCGATGTCCTTCTTCGCGGCCGCGATCGTTCTATGGCGCCATCGGGGTAACATGGTACGTATCTGGCGACGCGAGGAAGCCAAGATCAGCTACAGGCGGCGGGAGACACCTGCCACGGAGGACAGGGGCTAGGGTGCGCATCTCGGTCATCGGTGCGGGTTCGTGGGGAACGGGAGTGTCGTGGCTCCTTGGCAACAAGGGTCATGCGGTGCGGCTGTGGTCGCGCGAACCCGAGATCGCCGAGGGAATCAACGCCGAACACCACAACCCGATCTACCTGCCCGACGTCGTGCTTCCGGACACGACGTTTGCCACCCCCGACATCGAAGAGGCGCTTCGCGGCGCGGAGGCCGTTGTCATGGTGACGCCGAGCATGGGCGTACGCTCCACAGCCGAGGCGATGCGGCCGTACCTGCCGAGCGACACGCCCGCCGTCATCCTCTCCAAAGGTCTCGAGAACGGTACCTTCATGCTCATGACCGAGGTGCTTGCCGACGTCCTTGGCAACGAGAAGCGCCTTGCGGGTCTTTCCGGACCCAACCACGCCGAGGAAGTCAGCCGAGGGATCCCGTCGGCGACGGTCGTGGCGGCGTATGAGGAGAGCATCGGCCAGCTGTTCCAGGACATCTTCATGGCTCCGACGTTTCGCGTGTACACGAACCCGGACGTGGTCGGCGTCGAGCTCTGCGGCGCGTCCAAGAACGTGATCGCGGTGGCCGCAGGCATGTCCGACGGCCTTGGCTACGGCGACAACACCAAGGCGACACTCATGACGCGCGGTCTTGCGGAGATGGCGCGGCTGGGCGAGCGGCTGGGCGCGAAGTCGCTCACATACATGGGGCTTGCGGGCGTGGGCGACCTGATCGCCACCTGCACCTCCCAGCACAGTCGCAACCGAGGACTCGGCGAGCACGTGGCCCGCGGCGGCACCGTCGCCAGCTACGAAGCCGAGACGCACATGGTCGCCGAAGGTGCCGTGGCCTGTATCTCGATCAAGGCGCTTGGCGAGCGCGAGGGCGTGGAGCTTCCTATCACCGAGCAGGTGCACTCGATACTTCACGAGGGCGGGCGGCTGGCAGATGCCGGCGACGCGCTCATGGGCCGCGAAGCGCGCGACGAGCAGCACGGCATGGGACTCGTGGAGGACTAGGGGCGGCGCAGGTTGACGAGTCCGCTATGTATACCACAGTATACATAGCGTGAACGCCGACACTGACATCATCGATTCGTTGTTCGGGGGTCCTGGGCGCAACGCCGTGCTGCGGTTGCTCGCGCGTAGCGAAGAACCACTCAGTGGCAGGCAGATCGCACAAGCCACAGGACTCAGCCCCGGCGGAGCGGCCCGTGCACTAGATCACCTCTTCGAACTTGGTGTGATCGTGCGCGTAGCGGCTGGACGAGCGGTGCTCAATTCCCTCGACCGCGAGCACGAAATCGTGCGGACGTTGGTGCTGCCAGCTCTCGAAGCCGAGGACCGAATCGCGGCCGCCAGGGCTGCCAGGCCGTCGTCCGACGTGCCACCCGAGATCATCGAGTGCCTTGTGTCCGGTTTTGACCCGCTGCAGATCATCCTGTTCGGTTCTCGTGCGACCGGAGAGGGAGATGAGTCCAGCGACTTCGACCTGCTCGTGGTTCTGCCTGAGGTGACCGACAAGCACGCGACTATGGTTGCGATGCTACTGGCCCTGGGTCATTTCGCAGTGCCGGTCGATGCGGTTCCCACCGACCCCGCCGAGATCGCGAGTCGCGGTCACGTTTCTGGCACTGTGCTGGCGACCGCTCTGGAGTCGGGGAAGGTCGTCTATGAGCGAGTCGCGTGACGGACGATCCGACCCGGCCGAGTGGCTGAGGTTCGCCGAGGAGGATCTCGGTCTAGCGACTCGCGTCTCCAAGGATTCGAGCGTTTCCCCTCGCGCCGCCTGCTGGCACGCCCAGCAGGCGGCCGAGAAGGCACTCAAGGCAGCACTCCTGGAGCAGGGTTCGACATTCCCTCGAACTCACAACCTTCTTGCGTTACGTGCGCTTCTGAATGCCGAGCGGGCGGAGCAGCTGCGCCCTGAGGATCTCGCGGAGCTCACCGCATGGGCCGTCGAGGCCAGGTATCCCGGTGATTGGGACGAACCCGATCGTGAGGCGGCCGTGGCCGCTGCGCGCATGGCCGCCGATATCGTTGCAGCAGCCACCGATTGGATTGGCGTCTGACTGCAGCGCCGGGCTTCTTGGCATGTTGTCACCGCACCCCGTGTGCCCGCTGCTGCTCGATTCGACCGCCCGACAGCGCCCACACCTGCCCACTTTGCGCTACCCTGTCGGTGGGGGAACCACCTCGAACGCAGGGGAGTGCGCATGTCGGACCGCATCCTGATGGCCCCGTCGATACTGTCGGCGGACTTCACGCGACTGGGCGAGGACGTGACCCGGATCGCCGAAGGTGGCGCCGACTTCATCCACGTGGACGTCATGGACGGCCACTTCGTACCGAATCTCACCATCGGGCCTCCCATCGTCAAGGCCCTCAAGCGCGTCACCGACGTCCCGCTCGATGTCCACCTCATGATCGACAACGCCGAGTCCACCGTTGACTGGTACCTGGAAGCCGGTGCCGACTGGGTGACCGTGCACGCCGAGGCCTGCGCCCACCTTCACCGCGTGATCCAGAAGATCCAAACAGCGGGAGCCAAGGCAGGCGTTTCTCTCAATCCCGCAACGCCGGTGAACGCGCTTCGCGACATCATCGGCGAGGTCGATATGGTGCTGCTGATGAGCGTGAACCCGGGCTTTGGGGGCCAGAAGTTCATCCCGCGCACGGTGCAGAGGCTCAACCGTCTCGCTAAGCTCTGCGCCAAGGAGAGTGCGTCGCCACTGATTCAGGTCGATGGGGGAATCGACGTGACGACCGCTCCGCTCGTGGCCGAGGCCGGTGCACGGTGTCTGGTAGCCGGGAGCGCGGTCTTCTGGGCCGAGGACCCGGTGGCCGCGATGGCCGCGATCCGAGCGGCAGGGGAGAGCGGGTTGTAGGGCGAGCGGGTCGGGTTACGCGGACTGCGTAAGAATCGAGTGCAGGCCCTGGAGCTGGGGTGCTTCTGTGAAAGCGCAGGATTACACTGCGAATTGAGCTGCACACGCTTGCTTACGCAGTCTGGTCAATCAAGTGTTAGGCCTACGAGGGGGAGGGTGATCGTGAGCCGAGGCACTGGCATCTTGTGGATTGCCGCAGGACTCCTCGCGGTCGTGTTGATAGGTCTGCTGATGGGTCCCATGGAGATGTTCTTCGGGATGCTGGTCGTGATCTTGGCGGGTGTGGTCCCCTTCTGCCTCGGAGTCGTTGCGCAGCTACTCATGAAGCGAGTCGATCTTCCGGCCTATGCGCCCTGGTTGCTCGGCATCGGAATGGGCATTCTTCGATTCCTGGCACCGCAGTTCGGCGGCCTCAAGCTCCTCGATAGTGAAGTCGCGAGCGCCGTGTTGACCGTCGTCTTGTCGGCGGGCTTCGCGGAGTACGGTGCCGCGCTGGCGCGAGCGATCAGACGCAGGCGTGTCGAGCGCGCCGGAGCTGCAGTATGACGACTGCGAGCGAGGCCTAACCCCGGCATCGAGCGGGCGGCGCGAGATAGAATCAACATGGACGGCGAAACCCGCCGCTCATGCCGTAACACGTTGATATGAGATGGCCAGTCAACCTCGTAGGTCTCATGGTGGTCTTCGCCCTTGAGTAGATGCAAGCGGGCGGGCACATGGGAACGGCGATCGACCATGCTGATATCCG